>WQUE01000187.1 GCA_009785885.1 Actinomycetes bacterium | reverse complement strand
TCACCTCGACGCTGGTGCTGAAGCGACGCCCGACCCGCTGGCAGGTCGTCGGCATCGCCGTGACGCTGGCCGGGGTCGTCGTCACGGTGGTCGCGGGCGGGCTGTCGGCCCGTTTCAGCCCGTTCGGCTACCTGATGCTGTTCGGGGCGGTCGTGTCGTTTTCGCTGTTCGCGGCGTTCGCGGACCGGTTCGCCGGGGCGGCCTCCGATGTGGAGAAGACGTTCGTCATGGTCTTGACCGGGGCGGTGCTGTTCGGCACGATCGCCCTCGCCCGGCACGCCGCCGCGGGGACGCTCGGCGAGTTGGCCCGGCTGCCGCTCGCTCGTCCCGACTTCGCGCTCGCCGTCGGCTACCTGGCGCTCGGGTCGACCATCGGGGCGTTCTTCCTGCAGCACCTGGCCATCGGCGCGATCGGCTCCACCCGGTTCTCCACGTTCATCGGGATCACGACGCTCGCGACCCTCGCGACCGGGGCGGTCTTCCTCGGCGAGCGGCTCGGCTGGGCGCAACTGTTGGGCGGGGCGGTGATCCTCGCCGGTGTGTACGTCGCGAACGTCCGAGCGCACGGAGGAAATCCATGAGGACTCATGCAACATGCCCCTACGGTGAAGTCGTCCTGATCACGGGCGGCAACTCGGGGATCGGACGCGCCACGGCGGAGGCGTTCGCGGCGCGCGGCTTCACGGTGTACGCGGCGTCGCGCACGCCCCGTCCGGCGGCCGAGACGTTCCCGGACGGCGGGTCGATCCGTCCGCTGGTGCTGGACGTGACGTCCGACGCGAGCGTGACCGAGGCGGTGGCGAGCATCGCCGGACCGATCGGTATCGTGATCCATTCGGCCGGCATCGGGATCTCGGGCGCGGCCGTGGACATGCCCATCGACGCGGCCCATGAGCAGCTGGAGACGAACTACTTCGGCGTCCTGCGCGTCAACGCCGCCGTCGTGCCGGCGATGATGCGGGCCGGGACCGGTCTTGTCGTCATGGTCAGTTCGGTGGCCGCGTTCTTCCCCATCCCGTTCCAGTCGCACTACGCGTCGAGCAAGGCGGCCCTGGAGTCGTACGGGCGCTCCCTGGCGCTGGAGGTCGCGCCGTACGGCGTCAGGGTCGCCCTCGTCCAACCCGGCGACACCGCGACGGAGTTCACCGCCCACCGGCGAAGCGCCAACCTGGCGTCGTCGCCGTTCCACGATGCCTGCGAGGCCTCGGTCGACAAGATGAAGCACGACGAAGCCTCCGGCCGCTCTCCGGTCGTCGCGGCCCGGAGGATCGTGGGGCTCGCCACGTCCGGCAGGCCGCCCGTCCGGAACATCATCGGCGCCGACTACCAGGTGCTCGTGTTCGCCTCACGCCTCCTGCCGGTCCGGCTCATCGACCGGGTCATGCGGGCGCTGTACATGAAGCCCCGCACGTAGCACCGCGGCCTAGTTCCGCCGTGAGCGAAACGTCTGTTGTGGCTTGTGGGTGCCGGTTGAAGGGTGTAGACTCGAACACGTGTACGAGTCAAAGCAGGCGTGGTTGGACGCGGCGAGGACGACGGTGCGCCCGTACGCGGACGTGCGTGCGCTGATCGGGCGTCTGGAGGCCGTGAGCGCGCGCCTGCTCGCGGACATGATCGGCGCCTACGCCTGGCCCGAGGAGATTCCCCTGCCCCAGGGGCCGTGCGGGTACGGTGCGCAGGAGTTGGACGGGCACTCGTTCGGGGAGGATTTGACCAGCGAGTTGGCTGTTGCCGCCGGCTTGTCGGAGACGTCGGCGTTCTGTCTGGCGGATGATGTGGCGGTCCTGACCGGGCGTCTGCCCCGGTGTTGGGCGCGGGTCACGACCGGGCAGGCGCCGTTGTGGCAGGCGCGCCGGATCGTGCGCGAGTGTGTCGGCGTGGACGAGGGGGCCTGGCCGGTGGTGGATGCGGCGGTCGGGGCGTGTTTGGGGGTGTTGAGTCCGGGGCGGCTGTTCCCGGTGGTGCGGGCGGCGGTCATGGCCGCCGATCCGGGACGGGCGGAACGGCTGGCCGCCTTGGCCGCCTCGCGTTACGTGCACACAGGTGCCGACGATGCGGATCCGGGCACGGGCTGGGTGTCGGCACGGCTGGACCGGGCCGATGTGGCGGGTTTGGAGAACACGATCGGGCGGGTCGCGGAGGCGCTCGCGGGCCACGGCGAGCCGGACAGTGCCGACGCGCTTCGGGCGAAAGCGTTGGGCCTGTTGGGTAACCCGGCGGCGGCGTTGCAGCTGATCCGCACCGACACGCCATCCGCCGATACGCCCAGCGAGGCCACCACCCAGTCCCTGGCGAAAACCGCGCACGTGCTCGCCCCGCGCGCGCAGGTGTATGTGCACTTGTGGGCCGACTGTGTGGACGATCCGGCCGCGCTGGCGCGTCTGGAACGGATCGGGCCGGCACTGGTCGAGCGGGTCGGGGCGATCACGAAAGGCTGTCATGTGCGGCTGACGCCCGTGTTGAACGTGGACGGAGCGGGGATCGCCGTGGACTCGTACGAGATTCCGCAGGCGATCCGGGACCATGTGCTGTTGCGGGAAGCCCATGATGTGTTCCCGTGGTCGGCGCGTGAGTCCCGGCATCTCGATCTGGATCACACGATCCCCTGGACGCCCGGCGGGGACGGACAGACGTCCCCGGGGAACCTGGGGCCCCTGTCCCGGCGAGGTCATCGGGTGAAAACCCACGCCGGCTGGGAACTGTCCCAGCCGATCCCCGGCGAGTACTACTGGCGTACCGGCGCCGGCCTGGAAGTCCTCGTCGACCTCCACGGCACCCACCGGCTACCCATGCGCGAGTAGTAGGCTGCAACTCGCCTGACGGAAGGAGCCCTGCACGTGGCCGATGACACGCTGAGCCTGGCCGATCTGCGCGCCGGGTTGCGCGTGGCCGGTCTGCTGCCCACCCAGGTGGCCACCGTCGTGTCGTGCGAGCCGTTGGACGCGGATGTCATCCATGTGGTGGTGCGCGACGAGGCGGGCGTTCTGTCCGAGCGGTACGTCGGCGCTGCGCAGGCCGCCACACTGACCGTCGCGACGGATGCGGCTGGACGTCCGCCGCTCGACGCCAACCCGGACGAGTTCCGTCTGGCCGCCGAGGCGCTGCGCATCAAGTTCGCGGCGCTGTACGACCCTCTCGCGGCGGTGAACTCCTCGGATGTGCAGCCGTTGCCGCACCAGATCGAGGCGGTGTACGGGAAGCTGTTGCCGCAGGTGCCGTTGCGGTATGTGCTGGCGGACGATCCCGGCGCGGGCAAGACGATCATGGCCGGGCTGTACATCAAGGAGCTGATCCTGCGGTCGGACTGCCAGCGGTGCGTCATCGTCGCCCCGGGTTCGCTGGTGGATCAGTGGCGCGACGAGCTGTCCACCAAGTTCGGCCTCGACCAGTTCGAGGTGCTGACACGGCAGTCGATCGACGAGGCGCAAGGCCGCAACGTGTTCACCCGCCATCCGTATCTGATCGTCCGCATGGATCAGGTGTCGCGTGACGACGCGCTGATGGAGCAGTTGGCGGACGCCCGCTGGGATGTCGCGGTGGTCGATGAGGCGCACCGCATGTCGGCCCACTATTGGGGTAACGATCTGAAGCAGACAAGGCGCTACCGCCTGGGACAGGTGTTGTCGGACACGGCGGCGAACTTCCTGATGATGACGGCCACTCCGCATGCGGGCAAGGAGGACGACTTCCAGCTGTTCATGGCCCTGCTCGACCCGGACCGGTTCGAGGGCCAGTACCGGGAGGGCGTGCACCGCACCGACACGACCGGGCTGATGATCAGGCGGACCAAGGAGGAACTGCTGACCTTCGACGGCAAGCATCTGTTCCCGGAACGTCGCGCGGACACGGTGGCGTACGAGTTGTCGCCGGCCGAGTTGGATCTGTACGAGCAGGTCACCGAGTATGTGCGCACCCAGATGAGCATGGCCCAGCAGATCTCCGCGTCGGGTGATGCCAAACGCGGCAACACGATCGGGTTCGCGCTGACGGTGCTGCAGCGCCGACTGGCCTCTTCGCCGGAGGCGATCCTGCGGTCGCTGGAACGCCGCCGCGACCGTCTGACGGGGCGGCTGACCCAGATGCGGGACCTGGCCTGGGTGGCGTCCGTCCCGCCGTCGAGCCAGCTGGAACACGCCCTGGGCGTGGAGTTGCAGCGCCACGTGTTGGCGAGCGACGTGCTGCCGGACATGAACCTGGACGACCTGGACGACATCGACTCCGACGTCACCGACGACGAACGTGCCCGCTTCGAGAACGACGTGGAGCAGGTGGTCGACCTGGCCACCGCGGCGCAGACCGTGGAAGAACTGAAGCTCGAGATCGGCGTCCTCGACACGCTGGTCGGGGCGGCCAAGGTGGTGCGGAACCTGGACGAGGACCGCAAGTGGGTCGAGTTGCGCAAGATACTGGACGACCAGGTGCTCGTGCCGGACGTGACCGGCCTGCCGCGCAAGATCATCGTCTTCACCGAGCACCGCGACACGTTGACCTATCTGCGGCAGAAGATCGGCGCGATACTGGGCCCCGAGGCGGTCGTCACGATCCACGGCGGCATGAACCGGGAAGCCAGGGCGTACGCCCAAACCCAGTTCACCTCG
>WQUE01000186.1 GCA_009785885.1 Actinomycetes bacterium | reverse complement strand
CGCTCCTGGCGATCCTGCTGATCCCGGGCCCCGCCAGGATTCCGGTCACGGTCGTCGCGGCCGCGCTCGCCCTCATGCTCACCGGCTGGATCAGCGCCCACCTCGGCGAGGCCTCCAAGGGCACCGCGATCCTCCGCAACGTCGGCGGCGGCCTGTTGGCCATGGCCGTCACGTACGCGATCGGCGCCCTCGTCGGCACGCACGTCGCCTAGGCCGCCCAACCTCCTGGGGGACGATTTCGCGCACGGCGAACTGGCTCGCACCAGCCCATTCGGGTCGGACCACCCCATCAGAACCCTTCGCAAGCGTATATCTGCGTATGCCTGCATTGTTCTCCAATATAGTTCACCCTGGAGGTGTACCGCCTTCCCTCACAGAACGAAATCACGACAAAAGGAGTTCCCCGATGCAATCCCATGCCCGAATCTGGACCGGCCTCGCCCTCGGCGTGTCGGCCGCCGTCCTGATCAGCACACCGGCGATGGCGTTCGCCGCCCCGCGGTCCAAGGCACCCGCTCCCGTCTCCACCACGTCCCAGACGCACGCCAACCTCTCCACCGCCATGCACGGCGAGGCCTTCGCCTACGCCCAGTACACCGCGTTCGGCGAGCTGGCGCAGACCAAGGGCAAGTCGTCCTCGCTGACGAAGCTCTACACGAACACGGCCGCGATCGAACTCGGCGAGCACTTCGCCGAAGAGGCCGCCCTCTACGGCCTGGTCGGCACGACCGCCCAGAACCTGAAGAACGCCGGTGACGGCGAGACCTACGAGAACACGAGCATGTATCCGGGCTACGCCAAGGCCGCCGAGGCCGCCGGCGAACTGGAAGCCGCGGACCTGCTGTGGGAGATCTCCAGCGACGAGGGCTACCACGCGGCCAACTACGCGGCCATTCTGGCGGCGCTGAACGGCGGCGCCAAGGAGCCCCAGCTGAAGGCCATGGTCAACGGGTTCCTCAAGCAGAACGCCCTGATGCCCGACATCACGGCGCCGGTCGCCGGGCCGTCGCAGGTCGCCGACCCGACCACCAGGGACAACATCCTGGCCGCGATGCACGGCGAGGCGTTCGCCTACGCGTCGTACTCCGCGTACGCGGATGCGGCCCAGAAGGCCGGCTATCCGTCGATCGCGACGCTGTTCCGCGCGACCGCGAAGGTCGAGTTCTACGAGCACTGGCGCGAGGAGGCCAACATGGTCGGCCTGTTCGGCAGCGCGGCGGACAACCTGTGGACGTCCATCACGGGTGAGAACTACGAGACGACCATCATGTACCCCGGGTTCGCCGCCACGGCGCGGGCCGAGGGCTACCTGAACGCCGAAGAGGTGTTCCTCGACGCGGCGTGGGACGAGGCCGGCCACAAGGCGGCCTTCACCAAGGCGCTCAACGCGCTCGGCTGACCTACGAGCCAGGACGCCCGGGAGCCGGACCCGCACCATCGCGCGGCCCGGTGTCCCGGGCGTCTTGGCGTTCCTCGAAGACTTGGTTGCTCAAGCCTTGACACACGAGCCGAGTTCTCACCGATCTCGCGGTCCCCACGGCGTTGTCGGGCTTCTAGCCGGCGAAGCGAGCGCGGCGCGCGACACGCCGGAAGATGCGCAGCAGGGGCCGTCCGAGCAGAATCAGCAGGACCAGGGTGGTCACGCTGCGGCCGATGTTCCAGGCCAGGGAGGTTGCGGTGTTCACGACGACGAAGTGCCGCAGGTTCACCCACGGTCCCAGCGCCGGGTCGAACCCGATCGGGGTCATGCCCGCCCCGAACACGAACGGCCAGAACGCGAGATCGGTCAGGTAGCCGTACACGAACGACGACACCACCCCATACACCCCCAGCAGCCCCAGCTCGGCCACCGGCCGCGGTCCCCGCCGCCACGGCAGCAGCCCCGCGCCGAGGCCGACGAAGCCGGCGCCGAGCATCTGGTAGGGCAACCACGGCCCGACGCCGCCGGTCAGCAGCGCCGAGGCGAACAGCGCAACGGCCCCCAGCACGAATCCGAAGCCGGGCCCGAACGCCCGCCCGGCGAGGATGAGCAGGAAGAAGATCGTCTCCAGGCCCGCGCTGCCCGCCCCCAGCGGGCGGACGACCGCCCCGACCGCGCCGAGGACGCCCAGCATCGCCACCGCCTTCACGTCCATGTCGCCGCCCGTCAGTTCGACGAGCAGCAGGCCGACGGCCAGAAGCATGATCACGCCGAGGATCACCGGCGCGACGGTCGCCCCGGTACGGTCCGACCCGACCAGTGACGACGGGTCGAGGATCAGCGGCCACGTGAACGCGAGCAAACCGAGGGCGCCGACGAACACGAGCATCGCCGCCGAGCGGGGTCGCAGGCGCAGCGCGTCCGTGCCGAGCGTCGTGGCGACGCCGCGGGGCACGCCGGTCCCGGGACGGCCCACCGGTCCCACCACCGTGCCCCGGCCCACCGCGAGGTGCGTCATGGCATCCCTCCCGGATCGTCGGCCAAGGCCAGGGCGGCCTGCAGGTCGTCGAGGGTGAGAAGCCCGGACGGCCAGAACACCTTCGACACCTGCGGGGAGAACGCCGCCGAGGACGTGCAGATCGCCCGGGTCGTCCCGTCGGCCACGACCTCGCCGTCGCCGAGCACGACCACCCGGTCCGCCACGGCGGCCGCGAACTCGACGTCGTGCGTCGACACGACGACGCACGTCCCCGCCTCGGCCAGGCCGCGGAGTATCCCGGCCAGGGCGTCCTTCATCGCGTAGTCGAGGCCACGAGTCGGCTCATCGAGCAGCACGGCGGACGGGCGTGAGGCCAGTTGGATCGCGAGCACGAGCGCCAGCCGCTGTCCCTCGGACAGGTCGCGCGGGTTGGCGGCGTGGTCCAGCGTCACGCCGAGCCGGGCCAGCAGGCGAGCGGTCGTGCCGGGGTCCACCTCGCTCTCCTTGTCGGCCTGGGCGCACTCGTCGGCGACGGTCGGCAGGTACAACAGATCCGCGGCGCTCTGGGGGACGAGGCTCACCAGTTCCCGGGCGCGCCCCGCACTCACGTGACGGGGATCCTCGCCCGACACGTCCACGTCCCCGCGGCTCGCCACGGCGCCCTGGATCGCCCACAGTAGGGTCGACTTGCCGGCACCGTTGCGCCCCATGAGCGCCGTCACCTCGCCGCCGGCGAAGTCCTCGGTCACGCCGCGCAGCGCGGTCGTCGCCCCGTACGCCACCTGCACGTCGCGCAGGCGGATCACCGCATCCCCGTTCCGCGTCGGCAACGCCGGTGGGGGCCCCACGACGATCCCCTCGGCGGCCACCCGGCGCCGCGCCTGCCGGACGGACAGGGGCACGCGGTCCCACCCGAGCACGCGGGCCAGGCCCGCCAGCGGTGGCACGACGTCCGCGATCCCGAGCACCCGCGCCGGCTCCCCCACCACCACGGTGCCGTCGCCCGGCAACCACGCGACGGAGTCGGCGGCGTGCATGACGCGCTCCAGGCGGTGCTCGGCGAGCACGACGGTCATCCCCACGTCGTGCACCAGCGTGAGGATCGAGGCGAGGACGTCCTGCGCCGCCGTCGGGTCGAGGGCGCTCGTCGGCTCGTCCAGCACCAGCACGCGCGGCTGCGCCGCCAGCACCGCCGCGATCGCCACGCGCTGCTGCTGGCCGCCGGACAGGTCGAGCAGCGGCCGGGCGCGCAGGTCGGCGATGCCCATGAGGTCGAGCGTCTCCTCGACGCGCTTGCGCATGGACGCCGCGTCGATGCCCAGCTGCTCCATGCCGTACGCGATCTCGTCCTCGACGCGGTCCGTGACGAAACCCGCCAGCGGATTCTGGCCGACGAACCCGACCAGCTCGGCCATGTCGCGGGGCCGGGCCGTCCGCGTGCCGCGTCCGTCCACCCGCACGTCCCCGGACAGCACGCCTCCGGTGAAGTGGGGCACGAGCCCGTTGATCGCGGACAGCAGGCTCGACTTGCCCGTACCGGTCCGCCCGACGATCAGGCACAGGTCGCCTTCCGGGATCTCGAAGGTGACGTGGCGCAGCACGTCCCGGCTGGCCGCGTCGTAGCGCAGGCTGACATCGTCGAAGCGGATCACGATCGTCCCCCGTGTGGCGCGGGCGTGGACGTGACGGCGAGCGGGCCGACGAAGGCTGCCGCGACCAGGAGCATCGCCGGATGCAGCACCGGAGGGGCCGCCGGGACGACCGGCGGGCTCACAACACCGGGGGCGGTCGCGGACAGCCACACCATCGCGCCGAGGCCGGCCAACCCGAAAAGCACGACGGCCCACTCGGGCGCGCCCCACGGGTCGGGCCGGTACCGGGTGACGCTGCGGGCCGTCCCGGCGCTGCGCAGCGCCGCGACCGCCGCCACGACGCCGGCCGCCAGGCACACGAACGGGGCCACCCCAGCCTTCGCCCGGGGCAACCCGAGCAGCAGGAACGCGCCGAACCCGAGCAGCACCAGCGCCGCGATCATCAGCGCCGTGACCCGGTGGGGATGGCGGAGGTGACGGCGGGTCGAGCCGTACCCCCGGGACTCCATCCCGGCGGCGAGCGACATCGAACGCTCGATCGCATCGTCCAGGACGGGCACGATCACACCGATCACCGCCTGCCAGCCCTTCGTCCGTCCTCCGCGCAG
>WQUE01000185.1 GCA_009785885.1 Actinomycetes bacterium | reverse complement strand
GAACCCGAGCCGGCCGTGCCCGACGAGACCGCACCGGAGCCCGAACCCGAACCGGAGCCCGAACCCGAGCCGGCCGTGCCCGACGAGACCGCACCGGAGCCCGAACCCGAACCGGAGCCCGAACCCGAACCGACGGTGCCCGACGACACCACACCGGAGCCCGAACCCGAGCCGGCCGTGCCCGACGAGACCGCACCCGAACCGAGCCCCGCGAACGAGCCGAACGTGTACGGCGCCGCACCCCTGCCGACGCCTCCGTGGGACCAACCGGACGATGAGACGCGAGCGCCCTGGGACGAGCCCGACGACGACGTCGGTTTCCAGACCGGTTCCGTGGCACCGCACGCGTGGCCGCCGGCGTCCCCGCCCCTCAACCCGGTCGATGAACCCGCGCCGCAGACGACGGGCGTCGCGGCCGAGGT
Source organism: Actinomycetes bacterium (assembly GCA_009785885.1). GTDB lineage: Bacteria > Actinomycetota > Actinomycetes > Propionibacteriales > Propionibacteriaceae > WRGV01. The sequence goes on along the minus strand of WQUE01000185.1, from coordinate 4,180 downwards.
CCCCATCGGAATACCGGGGACCGACGCTCCGGACGCACCGATCCCTGAGGGGACCGGCGCACCAACGCCGGCTGTCGCCGCCGTCATGCCGGAGCAGCCGGGCCTCGCGCCGGACGTGACGCCCGAGCCGAGCCTGTCGCTGTACGAGGAGGCCTGGGCCGAGCCGAGCACCCCCTCCGAGTTGTGGACGGCCCCGGTCGCCGACTTCGGCATCCCCGCACCGATGACGCCACATCCAGGTTCGGACTCGGGGACTTCGCCCGACCCGGACGCGGCCTTCTAGGACCGGGGCAAACAGCGCGGCGGATGGGCCGCCATTCGGCGCCGAAACAATGGATGCTACCCTGTTGTCGCCGACCGGTTGTCACCGCTGACATTGCAGCACCGCCTCGACAGGAGAAAGGACCCGCCATGACCGTACCCGTGCCTCCTACGGGCTCATACCCCGCACGATCCCCCAATGACCATCCGGGCTATTCGAACCCCGGGATGCCGGCGGGTGCACCGTACCCGCCGGGGCCGGCGGGATACTCCGCGACGGGGGCCCCCGTCACCGCGCCGGGCCGTCCCACGTCAGGCTCGCTCAACCTGCTCGATGTCGCTGTGGCCGGTGTGACGCTGCTCGTGTTGATCTTCTCGTTCCTGCCGTACTACACGGCGTCGGTGTCATGGTTCGGCATCGGCAGTTCACAGAGCTTCAACGCGTGGCATGGCTGGCTAAGCCCGCTTGGCATCTGTCTCGTGTTGCTCGGCGGCGCGATCATGGCACTGGCCGAGTTCGGCGTGGTGGCGGAGGCCCAGCGTGTCACCGCCCGCCTGGCGGCACTCGTCGGGGCGGGCGTCGGCTGGGTGCTCCTGCTGATCTCCATGTTCGTCACGCCACGGTTCCAAGACGTCACGCCCGGCATGCTCGCGTCGCTCGGTATCACCGTGGGCCGCGGGGCCGGGTTCTGGCTTGAACTCGCCGCCGCCACCGGACTCCTGCTCCTCACCGGCTGGATCTATCTCAAAGCGCGCGACGCCGGCGTGGTTCCGGCCGGGGCGGCCCTCGGACGTCCAGGCCGTGCCCCGGTTCCGGGGTTTGCCCGGGCGCCGTCCACGCCGACGGCCCCCGACTGGCCCCAGCCGGCCCCGCCCCTGCCGCCATTCGGCCCGTCGTATCCGCCGGTGCCCTCGCCGTCCGCGCCGCCCGAAGACCGTGTGTATCCGCCGGCGCAGTTCCCGATGCCGCCCGCGCCCCCAGGAGCGGGCCGAGGCGCCGCCTAGGTCGCGCCGGCTCCAGGGCGCCGACTGGTCGGGGAGATCCGTGGCCGGTCGCCTCAGGCGATGCGGCCGTCGAACAGGCTGGTGACCGAACCGTCCGTGAAGACCTCCCGGATCGCCTGTGCGATCAGCGGAGCCAGGGACAGCACGGTCAACTTGGGGATGTCGAGACCCTCCGCCAGCGGGAGCGTGTTGGTCACGATCACCTCCTCGAAGGGGGTCGCGTTGATGCGCTGGGCCGCCGTCCCGGACAGCACCGGATGGGTCGCGGCCGCCACGACGGCCGCGGCATCGCGCTCCAGAAGCGCGGTCGCCGCCTGGCAGATCGTGCCCGCCGTGTCGATCATGTCATCGACCAAGAGGCAGGTACGGCCGGCGACATCACCCACGACTTCGGCAACGTGCACCGTGTTCGCCTTGGCCGGGTCGTGGCGCTTGTGGATGATCGCCAGGGGCGCACCGAGGCGATCGCTCCACTGGTCGGTGAGACGCACGCGGCCCGCGTCCGGCGAGACGACCGTCATCGTGGACGTGTCGTAGTGCTTGGCCACGTAGTCGGCCAGGACCGGCAGGCCGGTGAGGTGGTCCAGCGGCCCGTCGAAGAACCCCTGGATCTGGGCGGCGTGCAGGTCGACGGACATGATGCGGTCCGCACCCGCCGTTCGGAAAAGGTCGGCGACCAGCCGGGCCGAGATCGGCTCGCGCCCGAGGTGCTTCTTGTCCTGCCGGGCGTACGGGTAGAACGGCGCCACGACGGTGATGCGCCGGGCCGACGCCCGCTTCAGCGCGTCGACCATGATCAGCTGCTCCATGATCCATTCGTTCACGGGTGCCGGATGGCTCTGGATGACGAACGCGTCGCAGCCGCGCACCGACTCCTCGTAGCGCACATACACCTCGGAGTTGGCGTAGCTGATCAGGCGGGACGGGGTCAGGGGCGTCCCGAGCAAGGCGGCGACCTCGGCCGCCAGGTGGGGGTGCGCCCGTCCGGAGAACAACATCAGGTTCTTGCGCGGTTCCACCACCATGCCCGTCATGTGTCTCCCTCCGGCCGGGACCCGGCCGCGACCGACCGGATGGCTCCGTGGGCAGGAGTCGAACCTGCTTCGCTAATCCTGATTCAAAGTCAGGCGGGCCCTGCCGAAAGACCAACCACGGATCGCGGCAGCACGAGGTGCTGTCCGTGCTCTAGGTTACCCAACCGGGTCCACCCGGCGCACGTCGCTCGCCCGGGGACGGGCGCCGGTCAGCCGGTGTCACGCGACGGCCGCGGCGAGCGACGGTATGGGGGCGACGACGGCGGGCGCCGACCCGACGCGCTGGTGTTCCAGGGCGAGGAGGCGTCGTCGCAGGACGATCCAGGCGGCGATCAGCACGGACAACGAGCCGGCCCACGCCAGCGGCGAGGCCCAGCAGACCCCGAGGAAGCCGACGTTCGCCACCAGCACCAGTCCGGCGAGCGAACGCAGGAGCAGTTCCATGACGCCGGCCAACGTGGGCATGGCGGTCCAGCCCATACCCTGGATCGTGCCGCGGAGCGTGAACAGCACCGCCAGCAGCGCGTACGTCGAGCCCTGGATGATCAGGTACTCGTGTGCCAGGCCGGCAACGTCGGAGGCGCCGACGAACAGGTTGACCAGTATCGTCCCGAACGAGATGTTGATCGCCCCGAGCATGAACGCCAGACCGACCGACAGGCACGACGTCTGGAGGACACCCGTCCGGATGCGCCGCCACTGGCAGGCGCCACGGTTCTGCGCGGTGAACGTGGACAGGGCGACGCCGAACGAGTTCAGGGGCGCCGTCGCGACCTGGTCGACCCGGCCCGCAGCGGTGAAGGCCGCTATCGCCACCGGCCCCAACCCGTTGACGGCGAACTGGAGCACGACGGTGCCGATGCCGATGATCGACGTCTGGAAGCCCATCGTCAGGCCCATGCGGCACGGCTCGGCCAAGTCGGGGAGGCGGACGCGCCACTCGTCGCCCCGCACCTGCAGCGCCGGCATCCGCGTGTTGATCAGGTGCACGCACAGGACGACGGACACGCACTGGGCGACGATCGTCGCCAGGGCCGCCCCCGGCACGCCCAGGTGGAACACGCCGACGAACGCGGCCGACAGTCCCGCGTTCAGCACGCAACTGATGATCAGGAACACCAAAGGGGTGCGGGAGTCACCGAGCGCACGAATGACGGCGCTGAGGTAGTTGAACGCGACCGTGGCGATCGAACCGCCGAACGTCACCATCAGGAAACCTGCGGATCGGTCGATGAGTTCGGGTGGGGTGTTGAGGAGCAGCAGCATCGACCGGGCGGTGAGCGTCCCCACGATCGTGATGAACCCGGCGATGCCGAGGCTCACGAACGCCCCCGCCGCAACGTAGCGGCGCATCTGGGACAGATCGCCGGCGCCGTAGGCGCGTGCGACGGGGATTGCCAGCCCGGCCGACGAGCCCCACGTGAACCCGATCAGGAGGAACGTGAGGCCGCCCGTTGCCCCGACCGCGGCCAGCGCGTCGACCCCGAGCATCCGTCCCACGACGACCGCGTCGGTGAACAGGTAGAGCTGCTGAAAAAGATTCCCGACGAGCAGCGGAACCGTGAAGAGCACAATGAGGCGGGCAGGCGCGCCGTGGGTGAGGTTCTTCGTCATGGGCGAACACCAACGTTACTCGCTCAGGCCAGCCTCCACGCACAGGACATCGGAATTCGAACAATGCTGCCGTGCGCACGAGGCCGATAGTGAGCGGACCACCAGGGGGCTTGTCACGGGGGGCGGTGCGGCGCCCCGAGCTCACTCCCCGAGCAGTCCCGCGACAAACTGCTCGGCATCGAACGGCGCCAGATCGTCGGCCCCCTCGCCAAGCCCGACCAACTTCACCGGCACGCCAAGCTCACGCTGGACCGCGACGACGATGC
>WQUE01000184.1 GCA_009785885.1 Actinomycetes bacterium | reverse complement strand
CCGGCGGCGCCCGGCATGTCGCCGGCCAGGACGAGCACGGGGCACGCGACGTCCGCGCCGGCCAGCGCGGCGACGCCCGCCGCGAGCGCCCGCGCCGGGCCGCCCGTCACCTCCGGCCCCACGACCACGATCGGCTCCGCCCCCGCGCAGGCGTCCAGCGCCGCGTCCAGGGCCGTCCGACCGTCCGGGCCGACGAGGGATAGCTTGTCCACCCCGCCGAGCCGCGCCGAGCGTCCGCCCGCGAGCACGATCGCGGTCGGACGTGTCCCCGAACCGACGCCTCTCGGACCGCCACTGACGGTTGGGGGACAGTTTCGACACCGTTCCGGGCCGATTCGGGGTGACAAGTGTCCCTCAACCGGCGCCGGGACGCCTCCCGACGGCGTTGAAGGGACAGTTCCGACGGGCACGTCAACCCCCGATCGCCGACATCGGCCGGGTCGGCTGGGCGAACCCGGGCTCGCCGATGCCGTGCCCGGCTCGCTTCGCCGCGACGCACGCGCGGAACATGTCCGCCAGTTCGGCGTCGGTCGCCCCGTCCCGCAGCGCCTCGCGCAGGTCGGACTCTCCGCGGGCGAACAGGCAGTTCCGCATGCAGCCGTCCGCCGTGAGCCGCACCCGCTCGCACGCCCCGCAGAACGGACGCGTCACCGCCGCGATCACCCCGACGACCCCCGGGCCGTCGTCCACCAGCCACCGCGCCGCCGGCGCCGCGCCCCGCCCGTCCAGGGGTGTCAGCCGGTGGGACGCCCCCAGGCGCGCCAGGATCTCGTCCGCCCCGATCATCGCGGCGCGCCGCCAGGTGTGCCCGCCGTCCAGCGGCATCTGCTCGATGAACCGCAGCTCGTATCCCCGGGCCAGCGCGAAATCGAGCAGTGGGACGGCGTCCGCCTCGTTCACGCCGCGCAGGAGCACGGCGTTCAGTTTGATGGGGTCCAGCCCGACGGCCCGGGCCGCCTCCAGCCCGGCGAGCACGTCGTCCAGCCGGTCGCGCCGCGTGATCGCGGCGTAGTGGACGCGATCCACCGAGTCCAGCGACACGTTCACGCGGCCAAGCCCCGCGGCGGCCAGCGGCCCGGCCAGCCGCGCCAGCCCGAGCCCGTTCGTCGTGAGCGACACCTCCGGGCGTGCCGGCAGCCCCGCGATCCCGGCGACGATGTCCACCAGGTCGGCCCGCAGCAGCGGCTCCCCACCGGTGAGGCGCACCTGCGTCACGCCCAGCCGCGTCGCGATCCCGACCAGCCGCACGATCTCGGACGCGTCGAGCAGGAAGGACGCCGGCGCCAGCGGCACTCCATGCTCCGGCATGCAGTACGAGCACCGCAGCGAGCACCGGTCCGTCACCGACACCCGCAAGTCCGTGTGCACTCGCCCGAACCGGTCCACCAGCGGGCCGGCGACCGGGCCGGCCGCCGCCCCGGGGCGCTCCAGCGTCAGCGTCGTCATGCGCCCACCCACTCATCGGTCCCATCGGCGAACCGTTCGCGCTTCCAGATCGGGACGCCCGCCTTCACGGCGTCCACAAGGTCCCCGCACGCGGCGAACGCCTCCCGCCGGTGAGCGCACGCCACCGCCGCCGCGAACGCCACATCCCCCACGCGGAGCGCCCCCGTCCGGTGCACGGCCGCGACCGAGGAGACCTGCGGATGCCGGGACAGCACATCCTGGCACAGCCGGCGCAGTTCGGCGGATGCGTCCGGGTGTGCTTCGTACGTGAGCGAGGCGACATCCCGTCCCCCGTCGTGATCCCGGACGACGCCCGTGAACGTCACCACCGCCCCCGCCGACGCCCGGTGCACGGACGCCTCCAGGGCGGCCGCGTCGATCGGCGCCGGGCCCACCTCGGCCCGCAGGACGCGCGGGTCGGCGACATCCCGCGGAACGGCTGCCGCCGCGCCGGTCACATCGGGCGCATCCGCCGGGTGATCCCCCCCGCCGAGTTGGTCGACGATGTGCGCCCACAAGGGCCCAAGGTAGGCCATCGCGTCGGTCACCCCGCCGACCGATCCGGGCAGGGCGACGACGAGGGCCCGAGCGCCCTCGTCCTCCAGGACGCCCGCGACCGACCGGCTGAGTGCCGCGGTCGCGGTGTGCGCCGCACCGGCGGCGCGAAGACCCTCGGCCAGCCCGGGAATCGTCCATTTGAGCAGCGGCGCCAGCGCCTCGGGGGTGACGTCCCGGGGCGCCAGGCCCGTGCCGCCGGTCGTGATCACGATCCGGCACCCGGCCGCGACAAGCTCCGATACCACTTCCCGGATCGCGGCCACGTCGTCCGGCACGACCCTGGTCGTGACGCTCGCGGCGCCCGCCCGCGTCAGCGCCGCGGCCACCAGCGGACCCGACACGTCCCCAACCGCCGGCGCGGCGGAGCGGGCTTGCCCGTGAGCGTGGATGGGCCTGGCCGTCCCGTCGGCCCCGGCCGGCGGGACTGGTTGCGAACACGCAAGCCCCGGAGCGCAAGCGCCGGCCCCGAGGTCGGCGACGTTCGCCATCGCCGGCGCGGCGGAGCGGGCCCGGCGGTCGGACACGGTCACCACCCCGGCGGGGGGCAACGCGACGACCCGGGATCCGGACTCCCAACCACCCGAGGCTCCGCCGGACTTCGCGGCGACGCGCACGTCCCGCAGGGACGCCCCCCGGTCGAGCGCCTTGACCATGTCGATCACCGTGAGCCCGGCGACGGCGACGGCGGTGAGGGCCTCCATCTCGGCGCCGGTGCGGGCGTGGAGGCTCACGCTCGCCCGGATACGCACGACGTCCTCCACCGCGAGCGCCACGTCCACGGCCTCCAGCGCCAGCGGGTGGCACAGCGGGATCAACTCGGCGGTGCGCTTCGCGGCGAGGATTCCGGCGACGCGGGCGACGGCCAGGCCGTCCCCTTTCGGCAACCGCCCCTCCGACAAGGCCCGGAGCGCCTCCGGGGAGCACGCGACGACGCCCTCCGCGACCGCGACGCGCGCGCTCACCGGCTTTGCGGCGACGTCCACCATCCGCACGGCCCCGGCGGCGTCGACGTGGGTCAGGTCCTCCATGGCCGCGACGATACCCGACTCACGCGCCCTGGTGCCGGTACACGATCGCGGGTCGGGTGAGGTACCCGAGCGGGATGCTCCAGGCGTGCACCAGCCGGCTGAACGGCCACACGGCGAAGAATGCGAACCCGGCGACGGCGTGCAGCTGGAACACGAGCGGCGCCCCGCCCATCAGCGCCGAATCGGGGTGCAACCAGAACACCGACCGGAACCAGATGGACACCGAATCGCGGTAGTCGAACACGCCCGGCTGCAGCGTCGAGTACCCGATCGTCTGCCACATGCCGAGCACCACCTGCGCGACGAGCACGACGTACAGCACGACATCGCCCGGCCTCGTCACCAGCCGGATGCGCGTCTTCAGGATGAAACGCCGCAGCGCCAAGCCCACGACGCCGACGACGAACACCGCCCCGGACACCAGTCCCGCGCCCACGGCGAACGCGTGGTACGCGGCCTCGGACACGCCCATCGCCTCGGTCAGCGACTTCGGCACGAGCAGGCCGGCGACGTGCCCGAAGATCACGAGCAGCGTGCCGACGTGGAAGCACGGCGAGGCCCACGCGAGGATGCGCTTCTCCATCAGCTCGGACGTGCGCGTCGTCCACCCGAACTGGTCGGCTCGCCAACGCCAGACGTGGCCGACGACGAAGACCGCCAGGGCCGCGTAGGGCCACACGGCGAACGCCAGGATGTCGATCATAGGGGCTCCTCTACCTCATCAATAGGCTCCGACAAGCTCAGACGGGGGTCCGGCGGCAATGAGCGCGTCCAGGCCGGGGCCCCCATCCGTGCGACCGGGCGGTGGCAGGCAGGCCCGGACGGCCTCGAGCAGCCCCGCCCACGGGGACCCGGACGACGCCAGCGACCGGGCGACCAGGTCGACGCCGGTACGGGCCCACCCGAGCGCCGCGTCGGCGTCCGCGTCGCCCGCCAGTGCGGCGAACCGGCACACGGTCGGCAGGTAGTCGGGCAGTTCGTCCTCACGCGGACGCAGGCCGGCGCCCGTGTACAGCGCCTTGAATGCGAGCAGCGCCTCGCCCCGGCGGCGCATGTCGCCGTTCGCGGCGTACGTCACGTACAAGGCGTTGCACCGCTTGTGGTCGAACGTGGCGACGTACGCCCGCGCGACCTCGTCGGCGTCCTGATCGGCAAGCCACGTGCAGAACGCGACGATCCGCCTCGCCGCCGGGCTGTCCGGCAGGTCCTTCGCGGCGGCCAGGTACTCCGCCCGCAACCCGAGCATCGCCTCGTCGGGGTAGTCGAGCAGCAGCCCGGCCAGCCCGAGCACGTCCGCCCGTCGTTGGCTACACGCAAAGGGGTTGTCTCTACCCCCTTTGCGTGTACCTAACTCCGCGGACCACCTCATCGGGACCACCGCCGCATGTCCGCGCTGGGCCGGTTCCACCGTCCGGGCGCCTCGACGGGGCACCCGGACGCCCAGGACGCGAGCATCGCCGCGTCCTCGGTGTGGGCGGGCGGGATCACGAACCGGTCGGCCCGCTTCGCGATCGCCAGCAGCCGGTACAGGCGCTCCAGTTCCTCCGGCGTGGCCCCGACGGACGCGGGCGCATCGT
>WQUE01000183.1 GCA_009785885.1 Actinomycetes bacterium | reverse complement strand
CCCCGACGACGTCCCCACGCAGGTCACGCCCGCACCGCCCGATCCCGACGACGTCCCCACGCAACTGGTGGAGCGTCCCAAGCCGGAGGAGGTGTCCCCGTGAACCGGTCGATCCGCCGGGTCGGCGTCGTGGCCGCCCTGATGTTCCTCGCGCTGCTCGTGAACATCACGACGGCGTACGTCGTCCGCACGCCTGGCCTGCTCGCCGACCCGGCCAACGGGCGCGTCGTCCAGGAGCAGTTCGACGCCCCGCGGGGCACGATCCTGGTCGGGAACACCGCGATCGTCTCCACGCAGCCCAGCGACGGGCCGTTCCGCTACCAGCGCGTGTACGCCGCCGGACCGATGTACGCGCCCGTGACGGGCTTCTACTCCTACCTGTACGGGCGCAGCGGCCTGGAGCAGTCCTACAACAGCGCGCTGACCGGGGCCGGGGGCGCCGGGCTGGTGGACAAGATCCTGGCGGCGTTGTCCAACAAGCCGGCCCCGGGCGACACCGTGCAGACGACCCTCGACGCGAAGGCCCAGCAGGCCGCCTGGAACGGGCTGGCCGGACGCCGGGGGGCGGCCGTCGCGGTGGACTACACGACGGGTGCGATCCTCGCCTACGTGAGCACGCCGGGCTTCGATCCGGCACCGCTCGCCGGCTCCGACATGGCCGCGGTGCAGCAGGCGTGGCAGGCCGGCACGACCGACCCGCTGAACCCCATGTACGACCGGGCGGGTGCCCAGATCTACCCGCCCGGAAGCACGTTCAAGCTTGTCACCGCCTCGGCGGCGCTGGAGGACGGCTGGCAGCCGGCGCAGACCGTCGCCTCCCCGGCGCAGCTGACGCTGCCCGGCACGAGCGTGCAACTCGGCAACGCCTCGCCGTGCGGCGGGGACGAGATCACGATGAAGCAGGCGCTGACGGTGTCGTGCAACACGGCGTTCGCGAACATCGGCATGGCGATCGGGCAGGAGAAGCTGAAGGCGATGGCCGAGGCGTTCGGCTTCAACGCCCGTTTCCGCTTCGATCTGAACACGGCCGCCAGCGTGTTCCCGTCCGACCTCGACCAGGCGCAGCTGGCGATGAGCGCCATCGGCCAGTTCGACGTGGCCGCGACGCCGCTGCAGATGGCGATGGTGGGCGCGGCGATCGCCAACGGCGGGACGATGATGGAGCCGTATCTGGTCTCGGAGGTGCGCGCCCCCGACCTGTCGATCATCTCCCAGCAGGCCCCGGCGGTGCACAGCCGGCCGATCGGCGCGACGACCGCGGCGACGCTCCAGGACATGATGGTGTCGGTCGTGACGGGCGGCACCGGCAAGGCCGCCCAGGTGGCCGGCGTGCGCGTCGGCGGCAAGACCGGCACCGCCCAATCCGACCCGAGCCGTCCCGCGTACGGCTGGTTCGTCGGGTTCGCGGACAACCCGCACGTCGCGATCGCCGTGTTCGTCGAAGGGTCCGACACGAACGAGGACGCCATCGCCGGCGGGCGCACCGCGACCCCGATTTTTAGGCAGATCTTAGAAGCGCTGAGGGGCTGACGAATGGAGAAGGCTGGATCGGCCTGGCATGATGGACAGGGTATGCGCGTGGCCGCACCCCGTTCGCCGGGTTCGTCGTGGCCGCCCGGAGCCGGTCCAGCCCTGAGTGTGGGCGACCGGGGAGGAGTGTGAGATGGCGGACGTGCCGCTGACGCTGGCTGGGCGCTACCGGCTGGACCAGATCATCGGCCGGGGCGGCATGGCCGAGGTGTGGCAGGGGCGTGACCTGCTGCTCGACCGTGACGTGGCCATCAAGCGGCTGCGGGCCGATCTGGCGACCGACCCGACGTTCCAGGCGCGCTTTCAGCGCGAGGCGCATTCCGCCGCCGGGTTGAACCACCCGAACATCGTCTCCGTGTACGACACCGGATCGCAGGTCGACGCCCCCAGCGGCGTGGCCGTGCCGTACATCGTGATGGAACTCGTGCACGGGCGCACCCTGCGGGACCTGCTCGCGTCCGGCACGCCCATCCCGCCGGCGGACGCGCTGCGCTACACCGAAGGGGTGCTGGACGCGCTGGCGTACAGCCACCGGCGCGGCATCGTCCACCGCGACATCAAGCCCGCGAACGTGATGCTGACGACCGCCGGGACCATCAAGGTCATGGACTTCGGCATCGCCCGCGCCGTGGCCGACACGTCGGCGACGATGACGCAGACCGCCGCGGTCATCGGCACGGCCCAGTACCTGTCGCCGGAGCAGGCGCGGGGCGAGACGGTCGACGCCCGCTCGGACGTGTACTCGACCGGCTGCCTGCTGTACGAGCTGCTGACACGCCGGCCGCCGTTCATCGGCGACTCGCCCGTCAGCGTCGCCTACCAGCACGTCCGCGAGATGCCCGTGCCGCCCAGCCAGCTGAACCCGTCGATTCCCCCGCCCGTCGACGCGATCGTGATGCAGTCGCTGGCGAAGAACCCGTCGGACCGCTACCAGGGCGCCCAGGACATGCGCGACGACATCATGCGCGCCCTGTCCGGCCACGCCGTCCAGGCGGGCCTGCCCGTCGTCGTCCCCCTGGGGGCTCCCGCCGAGGCGACCAAGGTGCTGACCCCCGCGGTCGCGGCCACGCCGCCGGCCCGGGCGGAGATCACCCACGAGACCGGCCCGCTGCCGCTCGCCGCCGCCGACGATGACGAGGACACCCGGCGGCGCATGTCGCCGGCCCTCATCGTGCTGATCGTCATCGCCGTGATCGCCGTCGGCGTGATCGGCTTCTTCTTGTGGAAGATCACGCACAGCACGCCGCCGGCGCCGGAGACCGTGGCGGTCCCGCAGGTGGTGGGCCTGGGCTATGACGCGAACGCGGCGTCCCAGGCGATCGGCAAGGTCCAGCTGACCCCCGTGGCGCAGAACGTGAAGGTGGGCGTCGACGCGGCGTGCACGCTGGACCTCGTGGGGCAGGTCGTCGAGCAGGATCCGAAGGCGGACACGCAGGTGGCCCTCAGTTACACGGTCACGTTCAAGGTGTGCCAGGGGCCCGACTCGGTCGTCATCCCGCCGAACCTCAAGGGGTTGACCGTCGACGAGGCGAAGAAGCAGCTGACCGACCTGAGATGGGTTGGCCAGGTCAAGCAGCAGCCCGCGTTGCCCGCCGATGAGCCCATCGACCTCTCCCCGGGCCAGGTGGTGGACACGATCCCCGCGGCGGGGCAGACCGTCGGCGCCAACGATCCCATCACGATCATCGTGGCGACCGGCAAGTCGTTGATCCCGGATGTGGCCGGCAAGTCGCTGACCCAGGCCACGACCGATCTGGCCAACAAAGGTTTCATCAACCTCGAGTCCACAACCAAGCACGAATGGTCCAGCACCGTGCCCAAGGGGTGGGTGATCGACACGGCGCCCGGGGCGGGGACGGCCTACCTGCGCACGGGGACGGTGACGCTGATCATGTCCGACGGTCCGGAGCCGGTGACGCCGACCTCGACGAGCCAGTCGGCGACCCCCTCCCACACACCACCCACGGAGTCTTCCACGGAGACCCCGCCTCCGCCCACGCCGCAAGTCGGCACGCCCGCCCACAGCTGAGTCCCGCCGAACCCGGCGACCCGCCGGGCGCACACGGTGGTCTCGGGACCGTGACCGAACCTGACAGCCGTGCCGCGGAGGGGTGCGGCATCCGGCTTGGCCCGCTCGCACTCGACCCGGTATCATCGGCGGGTAGGCGTCGATCGCCCGATCACAAGGAGAGCCTCTCGTGCCAGAGTCGAAGGTGCGCCAGTCGGCCAAGCAGAAGATGGTCGAGAAGCGGCGTGAAGACGCCGCGACCAAGCAGGACAAGAACGCCACCCTGGCCGCCCGCTTGGCGGGCAGCCGCGACTGGGTGCCGTGGGTGTTCATCCCGCTCGGCCTGCTCGGCGTCGCCTGGCTGCTTGTCTACTACGTGGCCGGCGACAGGGTGCCCGGGATGAGCGGGATCGGCTCCTGGAACTTCCTCATCGGCATCGTGCTCATCGCGTCGGCGTTCGTCGTGGCGACGCTGTGGAAGTGACCCCCGCGTAGCGCTCCCGTAGTTCGCGCTTCAGAATCTTGCCGCTGGCGTTCTTCGGCAACTCATCGGCGATGACCACCCGGCGCGGCACCTTGTAGCGGGCCAGATGCGCCCGCACGTGCTCGGCCACCTCGTCCGGGGTGAGCGTCCGGCCCGACCGCGGGACGACGATCGCCCACAGGGCCTCGACGGTGCGAGCGTCGGGCACGGCGATCACGGCGCACTCGTGCACGCCGGGCAGGGCGTAGATGCATTCCTCGACCTCGCGGGAGGCGACCATCTCCCCGCCGATGTTCACCGTGTCCTTGATGCGGTCGACGAACCACAGCCGGCCGCCCTCGGTGACGTAGCCGAGGTCGCCGGTGTGCAGCCAGCCGCCCCGGAACAGGGCCGCCGTCGCGGCCTCGTCGTGCAGGTACCCCTGGCAGGCCTGCGGGGAGCGGAACGCGATCTCGCCCACGACGCCGTCGGCCACCGCCTGGTCGTGCTCGTCGAGGATCGCCATCTCGATCGCCAGGCCCGCCGCGCCGACCGAGCCGGCGTGGGTCATCTGGTCGGCGGGATCCAGGCTTGTCGCGAACGGGGCCATCTCCGTCAGCCCGTACAGGTTCTGCAGTCGCAGCCCCGGCAGCACACGTGCGATCTCCTCCAGCACCGGCACCGGCATCGCCGCGGCCCCGCAGTAGCCCTTCCGCAGGCCGCCGAGGACGCCGGCGTCGAACTCGGGGGAGTGCAGCAGATCGATCCACGTCGTCGGTACCGCGAACAGCTTCGTGATGCCGTACTCGGCGATCGCGGCGATGATGCGGGCGGGCGTCGGCGAGACCAGGACGACGCCGGTGGCCCCGAGCATCAGGTCGGGTCCGCAGAACGCGTCCAGCTGCGCGCAGTGGTGTAGCGGCATGATGTGCAGTTCGACGTCGTCGGCCGTCATGCCGCAGCCCTGAATCGCCGACGCGTACTGCCACAGGATCGCCCGGCTCGTCAGCATCACCGCCTTCGTGGCGGACGACGTGCCGGACGTGAACATGTAGCGGATCACGTCGTCGTCGGCGACGTCCACCGGCGCCGGGGTGCCCCGGTGATCCGTCCAGCGGGCGACGTCGTGCCAGCCGGGTGCACGTGCGCCCACGCACAGGCGGACGATGTTGCCGGCACCGGCCCCCTCCAGGGCGGAGTCGGCCGCGTCCAGGGCATGGCTCCCGGCGACGACGGCACGCGGGCGTACCAGCCGGATCAGCGCGGCGAGTTCGGCCCCGCCGAGCAGCGGGTTGGCGGGGGCCCACACGATCCCGGCCTTCGCGGCGGCGAACGGCAGCGCGATGGCCTGCCAGCAGTTGCGCAAGGCCCCGAGCACGACATCGCCCTTGACCAGGCCGTCGGCCTGCATCGCGGCGGCGATGCCGTCGACGACGGCATCCAACTCGGCGAAGGTGAAGCTCACGTGGGCGTCCGCGTCGATCAGCGCGGTCTTGCCGCCGATGCGGGACGCGGTGCGGTGGATGACGTCGCCGAGGCCGTGGCTGGCGACGCGGGAACGCGCATCACTCATGCCTACACAACCTACGGCCTCTCACGGGCCTCTGCTGGGAAAGTCCCAGGCGCGGACGCCGATCGGCTGTGGGCGTGGCGCCGTCGGTAGGGTGGGGACGTCGCTGGACGAGGAGGGCGCCCGTGGGATTCATCGCGATGGGCCTGCTGGGCCTGCCTTGCGCGCTCGTCGCACTCGTCTACTATCTGGGTTTCGCGCCGCGGTGGCGCCCGGTCGTGCGCGGGCTCGTCGTCGGTGCGGTGGCGCTTGTCGTGGTCGTGTCCATGATGGCGTTGACCCTGCGCCGCCTTCCCCTCAACATGGACACGTGGCGCCCCCTCACGACCGTGGCGCTGACCGGCCTGCCCGTCGTGGCGTACACCATGATCGGCCTTGTGCCGGTGGTCGTTGCCGACCTCGTGTGGCGGGCCCGGTCGCGGCGGTCCGGCCCGGCGCCCTCCCGTCCCCGCCGGGTGGGGTTCCTGCGCTGGGCCACGTGCCTGGTCGTGGCGTTGGCCCTCGGTGTGACCGGGTTCGGCTGGGTGCGGGCGCATGCGCCGGCACTCACGCCGGTGACCATCGTCTCGGACCAGCTGCCCGCATCGTTCGACGGCTACCGCATCGCACTGATCACCGACCTGCACATCGGCCCCGGGCTCTCCAGGGCGTTCCTGCAGCAGGTGGTGGACGAGACGAACGCCGCCCGGCCCGACCTGGTCGTGATCGCGGGTGACCTGGTCGACGGCACCGTCGCCGAGCTGGGCGGCGACCTCGCTCCGCTCGCCGGCTTGACCGCCCCGGACGGCGTCGTCGTCACGACCGGCAACCACGAGTTCTACACGGGCGAGCCCGCCCGCTGGGTCGCCGACTACGCCGCGCTCGGCCTGCGCGTGCTGGACAACGACGGCGTCGTCCTGACACGGGGCGACGCCAGCATCGACGTGCTCGGCGTGAACGACCGGACCGGCACGGCCCCGCTGGAGCCGGACCTGGCCCTGGCAGCCCAGCGCCTCCACGACGCGACGGGCGTACCCGTCGACGGAACGGGACGTTTCCGCATCCTCGTGGCCCACGAACCGAAGCAGGTGCTCGACGACGGCGACGGGGGTGGCGTGCCGGTCACCGGGACGGGCCTGCCCGCGCGGCTGGGCGTCGACCTGGCGCTCGTCGGGCACACGCACGGTGGCCAGCTGTGGCCGTTGACCGCACTCATCGGCGCGGTGCAGCCTGTGCGGGACGGGGTGCACGACCTCGCCGGGGTGACGACGGTGACCTCGCGCGGCGCGGGGGCGTGGGGGCCGCCGGTGCGCGTCGGCGCGCCGCCCGAGATCCCGCTGATCACGCTGCGGACGCACCTGGGATGAGGAACACGCTGGTCGCACCGCTGACCGCCTGGTACGCCCGCGCCGCCCGCGACCTGCCCTGGCGCGCCCCGGGTGTGAGCCCGTGGGGCGTGCTGGTCAGCGAGATCATGCTGCAGCAGACCCCGGCGGTGCGGGTCGAACCGGTGTGGCGGGCGTGGCTGGACCGCTGGCCGTCCCCGGCCGACCTCGCCGACGCGAGCCCCGCCGAGGCGATCCGGGCGTGGGGACGGCTCGGCTACCCCCGCCGGGCCCTGCGCCTGCACGAGGCCGCCCGGGTGATCGTCGACCGCTGGGACGGCGTCGTGCCCAGCACCCTGGAGGCCCTGCGGGGGCTACCCGGGGTTGGTGAGTACACGGCCGCGGCCGTCGCCGTGTTCGCGTATCGACGGCGGGCCCTCGTGCTCGACACGAACATCCGGCGCGTCATCGCGCGGTGCGTGACGGGCGTGGCGCTCCCGCCGCCGGTGCTCGGCGCCCCGGAACGGGCCCTGGCCGGCGGATTGTTGCCCCGCGATCCGGCGGCGTCCGTCCGGTGGACCCAGGCGGCCATGGAACTGGGGGCGCTCGTGTGCACCTCCCGCGCCCCGGCGTGCCAGGACTGTCCGCTCCTGCGGCGGTGCCGGTGGCGCCGGGCGGGCCGGCCGGGCGATCCGTGGGCCCGGGCGCGGCGTCCCCAGGGCTACGAGGGCACCGACCGGCAGGCGCGCGGTGCGGTGCTGGCGTGCCTGCGTGAGACGCCGGCCGGTGTTCCGGAGGCCGACGTGCTCGCCCGGCTGCCCCGGCCCGACCAGGCCCGCCGCGCGGTGGAGTCCCTGGTCGCGGACGGGTTGGCGATCCGCACGGGCGACGGCCGGCTGTGCCTGCCCGGATAGACCTAGCGCACGTTCTGGGCGGGGACGGTGTACGTGTTGCACGTCCCGACCGTCGCGGTGGTGAGTCCCGCCTGGACCCACGACTGGCGGTTCGCGCCCCAACCGTGATCGCCGTCGATCGTGTGATCGCCGGTCAGGACGTCATCGCCGATGGAGTAGAACAGCGACCCGACGGCCTTCTCGTCGCTCGCGCTGAGCCCGGTCGACTGGGCGACGGCCTGCAGGAACGCCCCGGCCAGGCAATCCGCCTGCATCTCGGTGCGCCGGGACACATCGTTCGCGGCGGCGTCGTTGCCCGACTGGGAGTCGTCCTGCTGGACGTACGACTCCGACAGGAGGATCCCGGTGCGCGCCTGGATGGCGTGGCCGAACTCGTGGGCCACGACCGAGTCGACGACGAACCGGGCCCCGCGCAGCTTGGCCGGGATGATGTCCGGCAGGTTGCTCGCGTAGTAGACCTGCTGGTCGCCGGCGCAGTACAGCGCGTTCTGGTCCTCCATCTTGCCGCACGCCGTCTGGATGGTGCCGGCGTAGATCGTCACGGTCGGGCGCACGGCCTGGAACCCGGCGCCGGCCAGGGTCGGGCCCCACACCCGCATGAGGCACGCGGTCAGCGCGTCGAAGTGCGACTTCAGCTGGGACTTGCTGGCCTTCGTCAGGTCGAGCTGGTCGATGTCGCAGCGGACGGGCACGGGCACCGTCTGGGCGTACAGCGGGTTCGAGTTCAGGTACGTGTCGATGTCATCCCAGGTCGAGGGCATGGGCAGGTCGGGTGGGTTCGGGTCGGGCGCGGGCACCGTGTAGTCGTCGTTGACGTAGCCGCCCGGCCCCGCCGGGGGGACGGCGGGGGGAGGTGTCGCGGGCGGCGAGGCCGTGGTCGTGCTCGTCGTGACGGGCCGCGTGTCGACCGTCGGCACCTGGTCTGTCGGGCCCATGAGCGCATTCAGCACGGCGAACAGCACCAGGATCCCGATCGGGACGATGACCAGGGCGACCAGGAGCTTCACGATGGGGGGCGGGCCCGACGGGCGGCGTGTCGGGGCCACACCGGGCGGAACCGCCACACCCCAGGCGGGCGGCCGCGATGACGGATAGTACGGGCTCACCGTGCCAAGCGTAGACGATGGGCCCCGGATTCTGGTTCCTTCGCAGGCTCGCGTGCGGTAGGTTGTGGGGAAACCGGCCGCGAATGGCCGACGTGAGGAGGGCGGGAGCCGTGCGATCATCCCGGAATCGACGCGGAACGGTGCTGGCGGCGGGTCTTGCGCTGGCCGCGGTCGGGGCGCTGGCGGCGTCCGGACCGGCGCGCGCCGACGAACCGTCCGCCCAGAGCGCCGCCATCGCCGGGGCGGTCGCCGCCGACGGCTCGCTCACCCTGACGGAGACGATCACGTTCGCCGCGGGCGCCGTACCGGCCCGTCTCGAGCAGCGGATCGACACCACGAAACAGGCCCTCGACTACCGCTACTACCGCTACACGCTGTCGGACGTCAGGGCCTCGGCCGACGGAGCCGACCTCGCCCCCGTCCTCAGCCGTGACGGCGACTACCAGGTCATCGCGGTGGACACCTCGAAGGTGACGGGCACGACGGTCGAGATCGGCTACACGGTCAGGGGTGCCGCCACGGACGGCGGGGTGACGCAGTCGGGCACGGGTGTCACGGCGATCAGTTGGCCGGTGCTGCAGGGGCTCAGCGTGCCCGTGGACGCCGTGTCCGGCCAGGTCGACGCGCCGGTCCCCGTGCTGGGCATCGACTGCCAGGCGGGCGCGGCCAGCGGGCTGCAGCCGTGCCAGATGTGGGCGGCGGGGACGCACGACTCGCCCCAGCCGACGTTCTCCCACGCCGCGCTGCCGGCCGGCGGTCTCGTGGTGTTGAGCATCACGGTGCCCGGCGCGGCCGTCGCGGTCGACCAGGACCTCGTCGACCAGTGGACCCTCGGGCGCGCCTTCTCGGCCGCGCCGGCGCCGCTCGCGGTCGCCCTGGGCGCACTGGTCCTCGGGGCGCTGGCCCTGTGGTTGATCTGGCGCCGGCTCGGGCGCGACGTGGAGACCACGGACGTCGCCCCCGCCGAGGTGGCGCGCTTCGTCCCCATCGGCCCCGGCCAGATGCACTTCGAGGTGCTGCACGCCATCCGGCCCGGACACATCGGCACGGTCATGGACGAGCGCGTGGATCCCGTCGACATCGCCGCGACGCTGCTCGACCTCGCCATGCGCGGCCACCTGCAGATCGTCGAGTTGCCGCCGTCGGGGGCGCACGCGGGCGCCGACTGGTCATTCAACCGCCTGCCCGGGCGTGACGCCCTCGCGCCGTTCGAGGCGACGCTGCTCGACGTCGTCGCTCCCGACGGGGGCGAACCGGTGAAGGTCAGCGCGCTCGGCGAGCCGGTGGCGAAGGCGATCCCGGTCGTGCAGGACCAGCTGTACACGGAGGTCGTCGACAAGGGCTGGTATGCCCGCCGCCCCGATCAGGTGCGCGGCCGCTGGCACGTGATGGGGGCGGTGGTGCTCGCCGCGGCCGTCGTCGTGCTCGTCGTGCTGGCCATCGTCACCCGGTTCGGGCTGCTCGGGCTGGCGCTCGTGGCGCTCGCCGGCGGCCTGTTCGCGATCGGCCAGACGATGCCCCGGCGGACCCGCGCCGGCATCGCCCTCGTGAAGGGCCTGCACGTGCTGTCCATGGCGCTCGCGAGCCAGCCGACCGACCAGATCCCCAAGGCGCAGGCGTACGACGAGATCTCGGCCGTGCTGCCGTACACCGTCGTGCTCGGCGGGCGGGACCGCTGGCTCAACGCCCTGGCGGCCGCCGACGACGACCCGGACGTGCCCGACCCGGACGACCTCACGTGGTACCGCGCGCCGTCCGACTGGAGCATCTCCGAGCTGCCCGTCGCGT
The DNA here is from genome assembly GCA_009785885.1 of Actinomycetes bacterium. Lineage (GTDB taxonomy): Bacteria > Actinomycetota > Actinomycetes > Propionibacteriales > Propionibacteriaceae > WRGV01. Next base: position 12,767 of record WQUE01000183.1, on the reverse strand, counting down.
TCGACGCGTTCCTCGTCGCCGTGCAGGGACGCCTGTACGGGCGCGGGTAGGGGGGAACGCGGGGACGGTTCCGGCGTTCCGCCGCGGGGCGCGTGCGCGGGCGCGGGGTGACGGGCGGGGACTGCCGTCTCGCTGCGGGCCGGGGGTGCATCTGATGCACTACGTTTGATGCATGAGGACCACGCCGACCATCGACGACGACGTGCTGAACGCCGCCAAGGAGATCGCCCGCGCGGAGGGAAGCACGGCGGGGAAGGTCCTGTCCGACCGGTTCCGGCAGGCCATGACCTGGACCCCCGGTCCCTGACGTCCGAGCAGGGCACCGACCTGTACCTGCTGGCCCTGGCCGTCCGCCATGGCGGACGGTTCGTCACCCTCGACCGGCGGATCGGCGTGGCCGGGGTGCCCGGGGCGGTTGAGGATCTCGTCGTGCTGTAGGCGCCTACAGCGTCAGGCCCGGATACAGCGGGTGGCCCGACAGCAGTTCGGCGGACTGGGCGCGGACGCGGGCGGCGACGGCGTCGTCCAGCACGTACTTCGCCTTGCTGGGCGTGCCGGCGGGGGTGCCGGCGGGGGAGGTCGCCTTGAGTGCCTCGACCATGAGCGCGGCGACGATGTCGAAGTCGGGCTCGGTCAGGCCACGGGTGGTGAGGGCCGGCGTGCCGATGCGGATGCCGGAGGTGTACCAGGCGCCGTTGGGGTCACGGGGCACGGAGTTGCGGTTGGTGACGATGCCGGCGTCGAGCAGCGCCGCCTCGGCCTGGCGTCCCGTCAGGCCGAACGACTCGGCCACGTCGAGCACGCACAGGTGGTTGTCGGTGCCGCCGGTGACGAGCGTGACCCCGCGCTTCAGCAGCCCCTCCGCAAGGGCCTTCGCGTTCGAGGCGACCTGCCGGGCGTAGCGGGAGAACTCGGGTGTGCGGGCCTCGGCCAGGGCGACGGCCTTCGCGGCGATGACGTGCCCCAGCGGCCCGCCGAGCACCATGGGGCAGCCCCGGTCGACGGTCTCGGCGAACTCGCGCGTGCACAACACCATGCCGCCGCGCGGGCCGCGCAGGCTCTTGTGCGTCGTCGTCGTCACGACCTGGCTGTACGGGATCGGGTTCTCGTCCCCCGTGAAGACCTTGCCGGCGACCAGGCCGGCGAAGTGGCTCATGTCGGCCAGCAGCACGGCGCCGACCTCGTCGGCGATGTCGCGCATGTCGGCGAAGTTGATCCGGCGCGGATACGACGAGTAGCCGGCGACGATGATCAGCGGCTTGAACGTGCGCGCGGCGCGGCGCAGGCGGGCGTAGTCGATGAGACCGGTCTTCGGATTCGTGCCGTAGCTCTTCTGGATGAACATCTTGCCCGAGATGTTCGTCCGGAAGCCGTGGGTGAGGTGGCCGCCCGCGTCCAGGCTCATGCCCATCACGCGCTGGTTGCCGAGCAGGTTGCGCAGGTAGCTCCAGTGCCAGGCGTCCAACTCGTCCAGGGACTTCGCACCCCACTCGGCCAGGCTCGGCTGCTCGATGCGCTGCGACAGGATCGCCCAATACGCGACGAGGTTCGCGTCGATACCGCTGTGCGGCTGCACGTACGCGTGCTCGGCCCCGAACAGCGCCCGGGCGTGCTCGGCAGCGGCGTCCTCGACGGTGTCGATGTTGCGGCAGCCGGCGTAGTAGCGGTGCCCGCTTGTGCCCTCGGCGTACTTGTCCGACAGCCAGGTTCCCATCGTGAGCAACGTGGCCGGCGAGGCGTAGTTCTCGCTCGCGATGAGCTTCAGGGACTCCCGCTGATCGTCCAGTTCGCCCCGGATCGCGCCCGCGACGGCCGGTTCGATGGGCTCGATCAGGCGGAGTATGGCCTGGTAGGCGGTGCTGGCGATGGCGGCAGGGTTCTCGGGCATGCGGTCATCCTAGGCGCGGGGTTCTCCCCCCCTCGGGTCGATCCGGTGGGTGGACGCTGGGGGTGGGCATCGGCCACCGCGCGCCCTGCGGGGACGGTGGCAGGGCCCAGCTTCGTCGTCCACGGGGCGCGCCGTCCGTCGTGGACGGGGGAGCCATCGGCGACCGCCGGCGTCAGGACAGCCCGGCGAGGCGGTACAACACGAGGCGGCCGGCGAGTCCGACCGCGTCGCCACCGGCTCCGGCAACGGGCGTATAATCTGCTGTCATGCAGCGCAGGTCGCTCCGGCTCCCGGAGCTGTTGCTTGGTCGCCGCAGCGGGGCTTCGCTCTAGAAGCGTCACGTCCCCGCTGCGGAGGTTCTCGCGCGTGACGCGCACTCCATCTCCAGCGAAGGGATTCTCGCCATGACCAGCCCATATCCAGCCCCGACGACCAAACCGCAACCCAAGCCCGTGCCCACGCCGTCCCCGATGCCGATCAACCGGTACCACCCGTTCCCGCTCGTCGATCTGCCCCACCGATCGTGGCCCAACCAGCGCATCACCAGTGCCCCGCGCTGGCTCTCGACGGACCTGCGCGACGGCAACCAGGCGCTGCCCGAGCCGATGAGCCCGTCCCGGAAGCGCAAGATGTTCGACCTGCTCGTCGGGATGGGCTACAAGGAGATCGAGATCGGCTTCCCGTCGGCGTCGCAGACCGACTTCGACTTCGTCCGGTCCCTCATCGAGTCCGACGCGATCCCGGACGACGTCACCGTGTCCGTCCTGACGCAGGCCCGGCAGGACCTGATCGAGCGCACCGCCCAGTCGCTCGTCGGCGCGCCGAAGGCCACGATCCACATGTACAACGCCGTCGCCGAGCTGTTCCGCCGCGTCGTGTTCAAGCTGTCGGCGGACGAGACCGTCGAGCTGGCCAAGCAGGGCACCCGCTGGGTGATCGACGCGGCCGAGAAATACCTGCCCGACTGCCAGTTCGGCTACGAGTACTCCCCCGAGATCTTCTCCCAGACGCCCGTGGCGTACTCCCTGGAGGTGTGCGAGGGCGTGATGGACGTGTGGCAGCCCGACGCGAGTCGCGAGATCATCCTGAACCTGCCGGCGACGGTCGAGGCGGCGTCGCCGAACGTGTACGCCGACATGGTCGAGTACTTCTGCCGCCACATCTCCCGCCGGGAGTACGTGTGCGTGTCCGTCCATCCGCACAACGACCGGGGTTGCGCGATCGCCGCGGCCGAGTTCGGCCAGATGGCCGGCGCCCAGCGCGTCGAGGGCTGCCTGTTCGGCCACGGGGAGCGGACGGGCAACGTCGACCTGGTGACGCTCGGCCTGAACCTGTACACGCAGGGCTTCGACCCGATGATCGATTTCTCCGACATCGACGAGATCCGCCGCACGGTGGAGTACTGCACGTCGCTGCCGGTGCCGGCGCGCCAGCCGTACTCGGGCGACCTCGTGTACACGGCGTTCTCCGGCTCGCACCAGGACGCGATCAAGAAGGGTCTGGAGGACTTGGAGGCGCGCGCCGCGGCGGCCGGGCAGACGATCCACGAGATCGACTGGGAGGCGCCGTACCTGCCGCTCGACCCGCACGATGTGGGACGGACGTACCAGGCCGTGATCCGCGTCAACTCCCAGTCCGGCAAGGGCGGCATGGCGTACCTGATGAAGAGCGACCACGCCCTCGACCTGCCACGCCGGCTGCAGATGGATTTCAGCCGCCACGTGCAGATCCAGGCGGATGCGGCGGGCACGGAGATCGGCTCGGACGCCCTGTGGCAGCTGTTCCAAGCCGAGTACCTGGAGCGGGAGGCGCCGTTCGTGCTGGTGCGCCGGTCGGCGAGCACGCACGACGGGACGACCTCGCTCGAGGCGACGCTGCGCACCGGTGGCGCCGAGAAGGTGATCACCGGTGAGGGCAACGGGCCGGTGTCGGCGTTCGTCGATGCGCTGCGCGGCGTCGGGGTGATCGTGACGGTGCTGGACTACGCGGAGCACGCGCTGTCCAGCGGCGGGGACGCCCTCGCCGCGGCCTACGTCGAGTGCGAGGTCGGCCCGGACGGGGCCGACGGGGTGTGGTGGGGCGTCGGGATCGACCCGGACATCACCAACGCGTCCCTCAAGGCCGTCCTGTCCGCCGTCGACCGCGCGGCCGGCTAGCCCACGGTCGCATCCCCCCAGCCCGGCGGTGGCACCCGGTCGCCAGACCGGCCCGGGTGAGACGCTCGCCGGCGTACCATGGCCGGGCTTGGGGGTGTGCGATGGGTCGACGGTTCGGAGACCGGCGCGACGCGGTGCGGGTGCGCGATGTCGGCGGTTTGCAGAAGATCATGGTCTGCCTGAAGCCCCTGCGCGCCGACTCGGATGTCTACATCGCCCAGACGTTCGACGTCACCCGGCTGGTGCGGTACATGGCGGACAGGAAGGCGGCCGACCCGCACCTGACCTACTTCCACGCGTTCTCGTGCGCCCTGGGCAAGCTGCTGTACGCCCGCCCCCTGCTCAACCGGTACGTCCTGGCGCGACGGTTCTACGATCGGGCGGAAGCCAGCCTCGGGTTCGTCGCGAAGGTGCAGTTCGCCGACGACGCCAAGGAAAACGTGTCGCTGGTGCGGCTCGCCCCGTCCGACACGCTCGACGACGTCAAGGCCACCCTCGCCGCCAAGGTGGCCACCGTCCGCGCCGAGCAGGACAACTCGACCGACGCCACGATCGGGATGATCGGCAAGCTGCCGCAGTGGCTCGTCAACGTGGTCGTGTGGGTTCTCAAGCAGTGCGACGTGCACGACTGGCTGCCGGCGTCGATGATCGACGACGACATCTACCACGCGTCGATCATCGTGTCGAACCTCGGCAGCATCGGATGCGGCGCGATCTACCACAACCTCACCGACTTCGGCACCAGCTCGATCCTCGTGACGATCGGGCCGATCCGGCGGGAGACCACCGTCGCGGAGGACGGCAGCCACTCGACGCGGGATGTGTGCGATTTCGGCATCACCTGCGACGAGCGCATCGCCGACGGGTTCTACTTCGCCCAGTCCGTCGGCCTGCTCGGGTACATCCTCGACCATCCGGAGCTGCTCGACCGTCCCCTCGGCGAGCGGATCGCCGCCGCCCCGGTGGGCTGAGACGAACAGCCGGAGGTTGCAGGTCGCGAACGAGGGCAATCTTTGAGCCGCGCCGTTACCCATCTGCCCGGTTCGCATGAAATGATGGTGGGGAAATCCGATGTCGGACCCCGGCCGGATCGCGGCGACCCCACGCACTCACAGGGGTCGCCATCGGCCAACGCTGGTCGCGCCGGAAGGAGTGAGCGCTCCATGGGACGTGTGCCGGGGCCGTCGCGCCGCCGTTCGCGTGCGTGGGTGTCCGCCGCTGCCGTGCTGGCGCTGCTGGCCGGGACGCTGGGCGTCGCCCAGAGTCCGGCGCAGGCCGCCCCCGGCCAGGCGACCCTCGGCGATCTCGTCTGGAACGACCTGAACCGCAACGGCATCCAGGATCCGGGCGAACCGGGCATCCCCGGGGTGCGGGTGACCATCGTGGACGCCACGAACACACCCGTGTGGGCGGGGACGACCGGCACCGACGGCACCTGGAGTGCGCTCGTGAACCCCGCGACGGGCGGCTACACGATCACGTTTGCGCTGCCCTCGGGCACGAGCGTGTCCCCGGCGCTGCAGGGCGGCGACCCGGCGGTGGATTCCAATGCGGTCCAGTCGGGCGGCGCGACCGAGATCCTGACGGGACCGGTCGTCGCCGACACGACCGATCTCACCTTGGACGTCGGCGCCTACTCCGTGGCGACCCCTTCGAAGTCGGTGGTTCCCGCGTCGGGCACCTCCGTGACGGCCGGCGATGCCCTGTCGTGGACGCTGACGTTCGACAACAGGACTGGCGGCCTGGATTCCGCCGTGGACCAGACGGACGACCTCACCGGCGTGCTGGACGACGCGACCGTGAACCTGCCGACGGCCAGCACCCCGGCCGGTCTGACGATCACCCCCGGACCCGGGAACGCCTCGTTCGAGGTGGCGGGCGTGGTCCCCGCCGGCACCGCCACCACCGTGACGTTCGGCGGCGCCGTGGGGCCCCTGGCCGGTGGCGACCACCTCATCTCGAACGTGGTCGCCCCGACGGCCTCCTGCCCGGGCGGGGTGTGTCCGGCGCCGTCGGACTGCTCGGCCTCGGCCACGTGCACGGTGAATCTCGTGAGCGGGTTCACCGTGTCCACGTCGGTCGATTCCACGATCGTCGCGCCCGGCGGCGTCGTCACGTACACCGTGCACGTCGTCAACACCGGCGCGGGTGCCGTGACGGCCTCGTTCACCGACGACCTGTCCGACGTGGTCGACGACGCGCCCGTCGTGACCGACACGCTTCCGTCCGGGGCGAGTCTCAGTGCCGACGGCAAGACTCTGACGTGGACGGGATCCGTGGCCGCCGGCGCGTCCGCCGATGTGGCCTACCAGGTGGCGGCGCCCGACCCGTTCGTGGGCAACGGGACGCTCGCGGGCACCGTCACGCCGGGGCCGGGCGGGGCGTGCGCCGCCGCCGGTGCCTGCGCGACATCGACGCCGACGGCCGCGTTCACGGTGTCCAAGGCGGTGAGTTCGTCCAGCGCCGCACCCGGCAGCACGGTGACCTACACCGTGCACGTCGTGAACACGGGCCCCCGCCCCGTCACGGCATCGTTCACCGACGACCTGACGGGCGTGCTCGACGACGCCGCCGTGTCCGGGCCGATGCCGGGTGGCGGCAGCCTCTCCGGGAAGACGCTGACCTGGAGCCGCAACCTCGGCATCGGCGCCAGCTGGGACGTCATCTATCACGTCACGATCAACCCGACGACAACCGGCGACGGCGCCCTGGTCAACAAGATCACGCCGGGGCCGTCCGGGGTCTGCGTGGGCATCGGCTGCACGGTGACGACGCAGGTGCAGGGCTTCACGGTGTCCAAGACGGCGAGTCCCGCGGTGGCCGTCGCGGGTGGCCTGGAGACGTACACGGTGACGCTGAGCAATCCGGGCACGTCGCCGATCAACGCCTCGTTCACCGACGACCTGTCCGGCGTGCTCGACGACGGCGCGATCGAGCCGGGTTCGCTCTCGGCCGGGGCGAGTTTGTCCGGGACGCTCCTCTCGTGGGCGGGCAGCGTGCCCGCCGCCGGGACGACGGTCGTCACCTATCAGGTGCGTGTCGGCAACCCGCCGGGCGGCGACGCATCCCTCGTCAACACGCTCACGCCGGACACCGGAGGCACGTGCGTGCCGCCGGGTTGCACCACCACGACCCCGATCCAGGCCTTCACGATCGGCAAGTCCGTCGACGTCGCCGTCGCCGCGCCGGGGCAGACCTTGACCTACACGGTGCACGTGGCGAACGCCGGCTCGGCCGGGGTGACGGCCTCCTTCACCGACGACCTGTCCGACGTGGCCGACGACGCGTCCCTGACCGGCACGCTGCCGGCCGGGGCGACGTACGACGCGTCGACGGGCAACCTTTCCTGGAGCGGGACGCTCGCGGCCGGGGCCTCCACGGACGTCGCCTACCAGGTGCGCGTCGGGACGCCGCCGGCCGGGAACAAGGTGCTGGTGAACGTGGCGACGCCCGGTGCCGGCGGCGCGTGCGCCGGGACGTGTGCGACGACCACCCAGACGCAGGGGTTCACGATCGCCAAGACCGCGGACGTCCCGATGGTCTCGCCGGGCGGCACCGTGACGTACACCGTGCACGTGGTGAACGCGGGCTCGACGAGCGTGGCGGCGAGCTTCACCGACGACCTGTCGGGTGTGCTCGACGACGCGACGCTCACGTCCGCGCTGCCGGCCGGCGCCTCGCTCACCGGAAACACCCTGACGTGGGGCGGGACGCTCGCGCCCGGGGGATCGGCGGATGTGACCTACGGGGTGACCGTCGACGAGCCGATGGCCGGGGATGCCGTCCTGACGAACACCGCGACGCCCGGGACGGGCGGGACGTGCGCGAGCGCGGGCGGGTGCACGACGACCACGCCGACGCAGGCGTTCGTCGTGTCCAAGACGGTCGATGCGTCCGTGGCGGCCCCGGGGCAGGTCCTGACCTACACGGTGCACGTGGCGAACGTCGGTTCGGCGGCGATGACGGCGTCCTTCACCGACGACCTGTCGGGCGTGCTCGACGACGGCGCACTCGTCGCCGGCACCCTGACGGGCGGTGCGACGCTCTCCGGGAACACGCTCGCGTGGAGCGGCGACCTGGCGGCCGGAGCCACGAAGGACGTCACGTACCAGATCGTCCTCGACGACCCGATGACCGGCGACGCGACGCTCGTCAACGCCGTCATCCCCGGCACGGGCGGCACCTGCGGCGCGTCCTGCGGGACCACGACGACCACGACCGCGTTCGCGATCACGAAGTCGGCGAGCGTGAGCGTGGCCCCCGCCGCCGGCCTGGTGACCTACACGGTGCACGTGGTGAACACGGGCTCGGCGCCGGTGCCGGCCGCGTTCACCGACGACCTGTCGGGTGTGCTCGACGACGCGAGCCTCGTCGGGACGTTGCCGAACGGTGCCAGCCTGACCGGCGGCATCCTGTCGTGGGCGGGTGTCCTGCCGGTGGGCGCCTCGACCGACGTCACGTACACCGTCCAGGTGGGCGAGCCGCCGGGCGGCGACCGGACGTTGCGCAACGTGGCGACCCCGGGGTCGGCGGGGACGTGCGCCGGCACGTGCACCACGACCACCCTGACACGGGCCTTCAGCGTCACCAAGACCGCGAGCCCCACGTCGGTCACCGCGGGCGACATGGTCACGTACACGGTCCACGTCGCGAGCACCGGCTCGGCGAGCGTGGACGCCACCTTCGCCGACGACCTGAGCGGCGTCCTGGACGACGCGTCCCTGGCCGATGCGCTCCCCGCCGGCCTGACGCTCGACGGCACGACCCTGCGCTGGAGCGGCACCCTCGCGGCCGGGGCGAGCACCGACCTGTCGTACCGGGTGCTCGTCGCGTCGCCGATCGCCGGCGACGGCATCCTGGCGAACGCGATCACCCCCGGCCCAGGCGGAACGTGTCTGGGCGGCTGCTCCACCACGACGCCGACAAGCGCCTTCACGATCTCCAAGAGCGCCGACGTCGGGGTGGCCGGCCCCGGCGACGTGGTGACCTACACGGTCCACGTCGCGAGCACGGGCACGACGGGTGTGGCGGCCGCGTTCACCGACGACCTGACGGACGTCCTCGACGACGCGACCCTCGTGGGGACCCTGCCCGCCGGGGCGACCCTCGACGGCGAGGCGCTCGTGTGGGCGGGGCAGATGGCCGCGGGGGAGCAGCGCGATGTCGTCTACCGGGCGCAGCTGAACGCTCCCCTGACGCCCGGCGCGGTGCTGGGCAACGCGGCGACGCCGGGGCCGGGCGGCACCTGCGACGTGTCGTGCGCGACGGTGACGGACACCCGGGCCTTCACGGTCAGCAAGACCGCCGATGTGGCGGTCGCGCCCCAGGACGGCGTGGTCACCTACACCGTGCACGTCGTCAGCATCGGCACGGCGGGCGTCGCGGCCTCGTTCACCGACGATCTGTCGGGTGTGCTCGACGACGCCACGTTCGTGACGTCCTCGCTGCCCGCTGGGGCGTCCCTGACGGGCGACGTCCTGTCGTGGACCGGCACGCTCGCCTCCGGCAACGCGGCCGATGTCGCCTACCAGGTGCGGGTCGCGTATCGCGCCGCCGCATCCGGCGGCGCCGACGGCGTGCTCGTGAACGTGGTCACGCCGGGTGCGGCCGGTGCTTGCGTCGCGCCGGGATGCTCCACGACGGTCACGACCCAGGGATTCACGGTCACGAAACACGTCGATGTGACGGTCGCCGCGCCCGGCGACCTCGTGACCTACACGGTGGACGTGGCCGCCACGGGCTCGGCGCCCGTGACCGCGTCGTTCAGCGACGACCTGTCCGACGTGCTCGACGATGCCACCCTCGTGACCGCTCCGCTGCCCGCCGGGGCACGGCTGTCGGGGACGCTGCTGCTGTGGACGGGCGACCTGGCGGCGGGCGCCTCGGCGACCGTGAGCTACCAGGTACGTGTCGACGGGGCGAACCGGGGCGACGGCATCCTCACCAACCTGGTCGATCCCACCGCGCCCGGCATCTGCGGGGACACCTGCACCACCACCACGTTGACGCGTCACCTCGCCGTCACGAAGACCTCGGACGCGCCCGCCACCGGCGTCCGGCCCGGCGACGTCGTGGCGTACACCGTGACGGCGACGAACACCGGCACCGGCCCGTTCACGGCCGCCGATCCGGCGACCGTGGTGGACGACATGTCGGGCGTGCTCGACGACGCCACCAGCAACGGGGACGCGGCGGCGAGCACCGGGACCCCCACCGTGAACGGCGGCGGGCTGGTCTGGACGGGGCCTCTCGCCGCGCACGCGAGCGTGACGCTGACCTACTCCGTGCGGGTCACGGGGGCCGGCGACCTGGCCCTGACGAATGTGGCCTGCGCGGCGGGGACGTGCCCGGCGCCGCCCGCCTGCACCGCCCCGGGATGCGCGTCGACGATGAGCCGGGTCATCGCCGCGGTCGACGATGTGGTCCGGACCACCGCGAACACGCCCGTGGACGTGGCGGTGCTCGCGAACGACGTCGGCTCGGGCCTGGTCGTCACCGGCTACGCGCCGCCGCAGCACGGCACCGTCACGCAGGCCGGAGGAACCCTCACGTACGCCCCGGCCGCGGGGTACTCCGGGCCGGACACGTTCACGTACTCCATCGCGGACGCCTACGGCGCGACCGCGTCGGGCACCGTCTCCGTCGTCGTCGCACCGGTGGCGCACGACGACGCCGCCGTGACCGCGAACGGCGCGCCCGTGGACGTCGCCGTGCTGGACAACGACCTGGGGACGGCCCTGATCGTCACCGAGTTCACGCAGCCCGCCCATGGCACCCTGACGCTGCAGGGCCCGGGCACCCTCACGTACACGCCCGTGGGCGGCTTCTCGGGGCCGGATGTGTTCACGTACACGGCCATGGACGCCGCGGGGCAGCAGGCCAGTGCCACGGTGCGCCTGAACACGGGGATGCTCGCGGTCGACGACACGGCGACCACCGCCGCCGGCACCCCCGTCCACGGTGCGGTGCTCGCCAACGATCTCGGCACCGGGCTGACCGCGGCGCTCCTCGGCGTGCCCGCGCACGGCGCGGTGAATATCCTTGTCGACGGCACCTTCACGTATGCACCGGCGGCCGGCTATTCGGGCCCGGACGTGTTCACCTACCAGGCGACCGACGCCTCCGGCCAGACCGGGACCGCGGCGGTCCGGGTGACCATTGCGCCGGTCGCCGTCGCCGACACCGCCACGACGGCCGCCAACACGCCGCTGCCCGGGACCGTGCTCGGCAACGACATCGGCACCGGGCTGAGCGTCACCGCCTGGACCACACCGGCCCACGGGGTCGTCAGCGTCAGCCCGGCGGGCGCCTTCACCTACGTGCCGCAGGACGGCTACTCGGGACCCGACGCGTTCACGTACACGATCACCGACGCCTCCGGGGGCACCGCCACGGCCGTGGTCGGCCTGGTCGTCACCCCGCGGGCCCTCGACGACCAGGCGACGACGGTGGCCGGCACCCCGGTGAGCGTCGACGTGCTCGCGAACGATCTCGGCACGGGGCTGACGGCGGCCCTCGGCGGCGCGCCGGCGCACGGCACCGCGACCCTGGGCGGCGGTGTGTTCACGTACACCCCGGCGGGGGGCTACTCGGGTCCGGACGCGTTCACGTACACCGTCACGGACGCGTCCGGCCGGCAGGCGAGCGGGACGGTCACGGTCGGCGTCGGCCCGGTGGCCGTCGACGACGCGGCCACCACCGCGGCCGGCAGCCCGGTGCAAGGGTCCGTGCTCGCCAACGACGTGGGCAGCGGCCTGTCCGTCCAGGGATCGGCCCAGCCGTTGCACGGCACCGTCAGCGTGACCGCGGCAGGCGTGTTCACGTACCAGCCCCCGGACGGCTATTCGGGGCCCGACTCGTTCACCTACACGATCACCGACGCCGCCGGCGGGACCGCCGGTGCGACCGTCGTCCTGATGGTCACTCCGGTCGCCCGCGACGTGGCGACGACGACCCCGCCCGGTAGGGCCGTGAGCATCCCGGTGCTGCCGGCGTGCACCGGCGCGGGGCTGGCCGTGACCGCCAACTCCACACCGGCGCACGGCACGGCAACCCTGGGCGGCGGCGTGTTCACGTACACCCCGGCGTCGGGCTACACGGGGGCGGACTCGTTCACGTACACGGTCACCGACGCCACCGGCCAGACCGCGAGTGCGACCGTGCACGTGATGGTGTCCCTGCCGGCGGTCGATGTCGACGTGACCACGTCTGCCGGCACACCCGTGTCCGGCAGCGTCCAGGGTCTCCTGGCGCCCGTGACCAGCCACAGCGGGGCGACCTGGGGGAGCGTGACCATCGACGCCGCCGGGGCGTTCACGTACGTGCCCGTGCGCGATTTCTCCGGCCTGGACGCGTTCACCTACACGCTCACCGATGCCTCCGGCCAGCTGGCCACGGGCACGGTGCGGATCTCCGTGATCCCGGCGGTGTCCGTCATCGCCCCGGCGGAAACCCCCGCGGGCGTCCCCGTCAGCGGGAACCTGCTCGCCAACGCGACGGGTACCGGGCTGACCGCCACGGTCGGCGCCCAGCCCGCGCACGGCCAGGTCGTCGTGTACCCGAACGGCGACTACACCTACACCCCGGTGGCCGGCTACAGCGGCACCGACTCTTTCGCGTTCACGGTCACGGATTCCGCGGGCGGCACAGCGGGCGGCACGATCTATCTCCGCGTCACCCCGCTGGCGGTCGGCGGCGCGTTCTCGACTCCGGACGGCGTCAGC
>WQUE01000182.1 GCA_009785885.1 Actinomycetes bacterium | reverse complement strand
GGATGATCGAGACCCGCGGATTGGTGGCCTCGGTCGAGGCGACCGACGCGATGCTCAAGGCGGCGCAGACGGCGCTCGTGTACAAGCAGCACGTGGGCGGCGGCCTCGTGACGGTGATCGTGACCGGGGAGGTCGGGGCGGTGAAGGCGTCCGTCGATGCGGGTGCGGCCGCGGCCGCCCGGGTCGGCGACCTCGTATCCGTGCACGTGATCCCACGTCCGGCCCCGGATGTTGCGCAGATGCTGATGGCGTGGCCCGTCCGCACGACGCCCCCCGCGCCGGCGCCGACGGCGGAGCCCGAGCCCGCCACGCCGCCGGAGCCACCGGAGCCACCGGAGCCACCAGCACCCGCCCCTGCGGAGACCGTGCCGCCTGCCAGCCCGGCGAGCCCCGAGGCGTCCGATCCGGCCGCCGGGCTGGCAGCGCTCCCCCTGGTGCAGTTGCGCCTGATGGCGCGCCGGGCGCCGGGCCTGGACATGACGCGCCGCGACATCCAGCAGGCTCGCAAGGCCGACCTGGTCGAGCGGCTGTCGGCGGCCCTGAAGAACGCGTGACGGGGGCCGGCATGGTTGCGGACAACACGGTCGACGCCTTGAGGCGGACGGTGAGCGCGCTGAGGTGCACCACCCCGGTCCCCCCGGGTACCCCGTTGCGCTGCGGGGTCGACCTGGGGACGGCGTCGATCATCGAGGTCGTGCTCGGCCCCGACGACCGGCCCGTCGCCTGCGAGATGGAGCTGTGCGACGTCGCCCGCGACGGCCTCGTCGTGGACTACATGGGGGCGATCGAGGTGGTGCAGCGCCTCACCCACCGGCTTGGCACGCGGCTGGGGACCGAACTGAAGGCGGCGGCCATCGCCGTACCCCCGGGCACGTCACGGGCGAACGCGAACACCCACCGCCACATCGTCGAGGCCGCCGGCCTGGAGGTGCTGGCGTCGCTCGACGAGCCGACCGCCGCAAATTCGGTGCTGGGGCTGGTGAACGGCGCGGTCGTCGACATCGGCGGCGGGACGACCGGACTGTCCGTGTTCGAGGACGGCGCGGTCGTGTACGAGGCCGACGAGGCCACCGGGGGCACGCACATGAACCTCGTGTTGATGGGCCGCTACGGCCTCACGTTCGAGGCGGCCGAGCGTTTCAAGCTCGACCCGGCCCACGCCGCCGAGGTGCGGGCGGCGACGCGCCCGGTGGCCGAGAAGATGGCGACGATCGTTGGGCGCCACATCGCCGGCCGCGGCATCGAGGAGGTCTGGCTGGTGGGCGGGCCCGTCACGCAGGAAGGCATCGAGGACATCTTCGCCGAGCGCCTCGGCGTGCCCGTGCGCAAGCCGCCGCATCCCATGATGGTCACGCCGCTCGGCATCGCGCTGAACGTTCCAGGAGGACAAACATGCTAGTCGGGAAAGTCATCGGGAACGTCTGGGCGACCCGCAAGAACGATGAACTGTCGGGCTGCAAGCTCATGATCGTCGAACCGTACGAGTACGAGGGGCACCCCCTCGGCTATCCGGTCGTCGCCGTCGACCAGATCGGCGCCGGCGTCGGGGAGTACGTGCTGGTCGTCTCGGGCAGTTCCGCCCGGATCAGCTACGGCTCGGGCAAGCAGCCGATCGACCACGTGATCGTCGGGGTGGTGGACCAGGTCGACCTCCCCCCGCACCCCAACGCAACACCCATCGGCAAGGAGGCCGCGCGATGACCATCGACATTTCCGAGGACGTCCTGGCCCGCATCGTCGCGGACGTGCTGGAGGAACGGATGGGCGGCCGGGTCGCCGCACCGGGCCCCTACACGCGTGACCGCTCCGGGGTGATCGGCATCGACGCACCGCGCGTCGCGGCCGGGCCGTTCCCGTTCCCGCTCGACGTGCCGGACGGCAGCGTGCGCCTCACCGACCTGCTGACGCTCGACGAGAGCCCGCGCGTCGGTTGCGGAATCATGGAGATGGACGAGACCGCGTTCGACTGGACCCTGAAGTACGACGAGGTCGACTACGTCATCAGCGGCACCCTGGAGCTGATCATGGACGGGCGCCCCGTGCGGGCGAGCGCCGGACAGGTGATCTTCATCCCGAAGAACACGCCGGTACGGTTCTCGACGCCCGATAGCGTGCGGTTCCTCTACGTCGTCTACCCGGCCGACTGGTCGCAGCAGTGAGCGGGCCGCAACGCATGGATCAGGACAAGCAGCGGATCATCCAGGAGTTCGTTCCTGGCAAGCAGGTGACCCTGGCGCACGTCATCGCCAACCCGGTCGACAACCTGTCCGCGAAGCTTGGCCTGCAGCCCACCGCGCACGGCGCGATCGGCATCATGACGATCACGCCGTCGGAGGCCGCGATCATCGCCGCCGACATCGCCACGAAGTCCGGCATGGTCGAGATCGCGTTCGTCGACCGTTTCTCCGGGGCTGTCCTCGTGACCGGCGACGTCCAGGCGGTCGAGTCCGCCCTGACCGGCGTGCTGAACCTGCTGTCCGACCAGATGGGCTTCGCCCCCACCCCGATCACGAGGTCATGAGGGAGGGACGGATGAAGGACACGGTCCTGATGGGCATGAGCGGCGCGGGCAAGACGACGCTCCTTCAGGCGTTGCTGGGCGAGGCCCGGGCATACGCGAAGACGCAGACCGTCGAGCGGCGCCTGCACTTCATCGACACGCCCGGGGAGTACATGGAGCACCGGCAGTTCTACCGCGCCCTGATCGTCACGGCGGCGGACGCGGAACGCATCGGGCTCGTCCAGGACGTGGGCCGGGACTCGTGGATCCCGCCGGCGTTCGCGACGACGTTCGCCAAGCCCGTGTTCGGCGTCGTCACGAAGACCGACCTGGCCGCCGGGGCGGGCGACATCGCCCTGGCGCGCGACACGCTGCGCCGGGCCGGGGCCGACCCCGTGTTCGAGGTGTCCGCGGTCGCCGGCGACGGGCTCGACTGCCTGTGGGCCTATCTGGCGGAGGGTGCCTGCACCGACGAGGAGGTGGCGGCATGAGGGACCGCGAACGAAGCGTCCGGCTCGTCCTGGCCGAACTGACGGGGGCCGGCGCATGACATGACCTCGCAGCAGAACACACGAACAGTCCCAATGTCCACGTCAAGGAACAAGAAACCCAACAGAAGGAGCAATGAGAACAATGGCCGAAACGAACAGCTTCAGCATCGCCCTGGGAATGGTCGAGACCAAGGGCCTGGTGGCGTCCATCGAGGCCGCCGACGCGATGGTCAAGGCCGCCAACGTGACCCTCATCGGGAAGGTCCACGTGGGTGGCGGCCTGGTCACCGTGATGATCCGCGGTGATGTCGGCGCCGTCAAGGCCGCCACCGATGCCGGTGCGGCCGCCGCCGACCGCGTGGGCGAACTGATCAGCGTGCACGTGATCCCGCGTCCGCACGGCGAGGTCGAGTTCATCCTCCCGACCCTGAAGACGACGGACTAGTCCGCGCCCTGTGGACGCACCGAGGCCTGGCCTGGCCGTGCCGATGCGCGGCCGGGCCGGTGCCCGGGGCGTCGCCAGCCACATCCGACTGAAGAAGGCGATCGACCATGGCCCTGGTGACCGAGGCGCTGCTGCGCCACCAGTTCGGTGAAACCACCCCGCCGGACATCACGCGGTACGACGTGCCCGCGGGGACGCTCGTGACGCCGTCGGCGCGCGCCTGGCTGATCGACCACCAGATCGACCTGGTGGTCGGCGGCGTGGCGGTGTGCACGATGCCGCGTCCCGGCGCATCCGTCCCGGCGGTGGCGTCCGCGCCCGCACCGACCGGGCCGGTTTCGGCGCTGCCCGCGTTCACGCCACCGGAGCGCTTCGACGTGATCGACGGCAGCAAGATTGCGTCCAAGCCGGAGCACCTGACCGCGCTGCGGGGCAACCTGCTCGTGCCGAAGAACCATCCGCAGATCCGGTTCCGGGGCATGCTGGACGCGTTCGAGGCCGACCTGTTGGTGGCCCAGGTGGCCTTCGATCGCCTCGGGCTGCGACGGGGGATCGCCGACCTGGCGGACATCCTGCGCTACATCAAGGCGATCCTGCGCTGCGAGGTGCTGGACGCGCCGTTCGAACCCACGCCGCTGCTGGGCCTCGACGACGCGGCGCTGCGCGAGCATTCCCACCATCCCCAGAACTACTACGGCCTGCCCCACTTCGCGGCGAGCGTCGAGGACGGCGAGGCCGTCGTGCTCCTCAACCAGCTGCGCACGAAGGTGCGGCAGGTGGAGCTGGCCGCGTTCGACGCGTTCGCGACCCCCGGCACCGGGGCGCCGACGCGTCCCGACCTCATCCAGGCGCTCAACCGGGCGTCCAGCGCCCTCTACCTGATGATGTTCAAAGCCAAGACGAAGGAATACGCATGACCGAGTCCATCCCCGCCGCGGCGTGGGCGGATATCGCCTTTCGCCTGGAGCGCCCGAGCGTCGAACTGGAAGCCTCGGGCCGCCACATGCACCTGTCGCGTGCCGACGCGGACCGGCTGCTCGGGCCCGGCGTCCCGCTCACCCCCGTGCACGACCTGAGCCAGCCCGGGCAGTTCACGTGCGCCGAGCGGATCGGTGTGATCGGGCCGAAGGGCACCTTCCCGGCGCTCGGCATCATCGGCCCCGAGCGCGTCCAGTCGCAGATCGAGATCTCGGCGACGGATGCGCTGACGCTCG
>WQUE01000181.1 GCA_009785885.1 Actinomycetes bacterium | reverse complement strand
GGGCACTAGCACCTCAAGCTAGCGCGTCTACCTATTCCGCCACCCGGACACGCGCGCGGCGGCGAGCCGCGAGCGCCCCCATACGATAGCACCCGTCCGTAGGCCCCCGCCACCGGGCCCCTCGCCGCGGATCAGGAGGCGGCGCCGCCGCCGGGGCCGATCGCTCGCCGGCTGATGTAGGCGATGGGGATGACCACGGCCGCGACGATCAGCCCGACCCAGAACAGCCACATGAGGCTGCTCAGCACCCAGCCGACCACGCGCAGCGCGATGATCGCCACCACGATCCCGCCGAAGATCCGCAGGAACCGGTCCATGTCGTACGCTCCCTCCGCCCGACGCTCCCACCGGGCCAGCGTGTTCAGCCTAGTCGAGCAATGGTGCAGTCTCCGCGGCGGGCCGGATGACGCCCGGGACGGCGCAGGTCACGACGGACGTACCGCCGCCTCGGGGGCGAACGGTCAGGCGGTCCGTGATCCGTCCCTTGAGCTCCTCGACGTGGCTGATCACGCCCACCTGGCGCCCGCCGGCACGGAGGGCCGCGAGTTGGGCCATCACGCGGTCGAGATTCTCCGCGTCCAAGGAACCGAAGCCCTCGTCGACGAGCAGGGTGCCGAGTTCGATGCCACCGGCCTCGGCCGTGACGGCGTCGGACAGCCCCAGCGCGAGTGCCAGGGACGTGAGGAACGTCTCGCCGCCGGAGAGCGTCCGGGTGGGACGTCGGGCGTCGTCGGCCTCGTGGTCGACCATCACCAGCCCCAGGCCCTGCCGGCGGGCGCGGCCCTCGCGGTCGTCGGTGCGCTCCAGCTCGTAGCGCCCGGCGGTCATGGTGAGCAGGCGCTCGTTTGCCAGCTCCAGCACCTCGTCGAAGCGGCGCAGGAGGACGAAGGTGGGCAGTGTCATCGACAGGTTGTTCGCGCCCTGCACGAGCGCCCGGAGGTGGGACCACGGACGGAGGCTCTCCCACTGGTCGGCGACAGCCGAGGCGTCGGCTTCGAGCCGGGCCAGGCCATCCCGGGTGGCGTCGGCCAGCCGGGTCAGCGCGCCCACCCGCTCGTGCGCGCGCTGCGCCTGATCCTGCCGAGTCGTGACGAGCGCACGCAACGGCGCCTCGTCGACCGCCTCCAGCTCGGCGGCGCGCACCATGTCCGGGGCGGCGGCGCGCGCCTGGACACCGATCAGCTGGTCGTCGAACGCGGCCAGCGCGGACGTCCGGGAGCGGGCCCCGTCGGGGGGCAGGAGCGCGGCCGTGGCGGCGTCTGCGTCGGGGAAACCGGCCTCGGCCAGTGCGTCGGTAAGCTCGCTCGCCCGGGCGTCGGCCGCCCGGCGGGCCTCGTCCCACGCGCGCCCCGCATCGGCCGCCTCGGCGAGCGCGGCCGCCCGGGTCGAGAGCGCGTCGGCCTGGTCGGCCAGCGGTCCGTGGTCCTGGACGTGATCGGCCAGGGCCTGAGCCTGGGTGTCCATCACGGCACGCCGCGTCGCCAGTGCGCCCTCCTGACGGCCGAGGCGGACCTGGCGCGCAGCGATGTCGTCGCGCAGCGCGACCAGCCGCGCCTGTTCGTCCGCCTGGGCGCTCGCGGCCGCCATCGCCTCCCCCCGTGCCGCCTCACAGCGCGCCACCTGGTCGGAGGCGATCCGGTGTGCCGCCTCCGCCTCGACGAGGCTGGTGTCACCCGCCGCTTTGGCCGCCGCCTTGCGCGCGGCATCGACGGCCGCGAGCCGCTCCCGCGCCTGGCTCACGGCTTCGTCCGCCCGCGTCTCCGCGTCGGCGAGCTCGCCGAGCCGCTGCCGCGACACCGCGGACGGCGCCGGCTGGGCCGGGGCCGGGTGGTCCCGCGACCCGCACACCGGGCACGGCTCGCCCTCGGACAGCTCGGCCGCGACCTCCGCCGCGAGGCCCGACAGCCACGTCTCGTGGGCGGCGTGGTACGCCTGCGCCGCCGCGAGCGCGGCCCGCGTCAGTTCCTCCACCTGGCGGCGCGCCGTCTCGCGTTGCTCCGTCAGGTCGTCGCGCTCGCGGACGGCGGCGATCAGCAGCTCGGCCGCCGCCGCGGCCGCGCGGGCCGCCTCGGCTTGGCCAGCCTCGTGCTCGGCCGCCCGTTGCTGCTCAGCCAGCTCAGTCACCCGCTGCTCCCGCGTCGCGGCGGTGGCGGCTGCCTCCTCCCACGCCATGCGGTCCTCGGCAAGCGCCGCCTCGTCCTCGGCGAGGGCGGCCTGTTCCGTGGCCAGCGCCGCGGCGCGCTGCTCCCAGGCGGCCACCTCCGCCCGCTCCTGCTCGGCCGTCAGCCGTTGTGCATCCACCCGCACAAGCCATGCCGTCGCGTCGCCCTCGAACGGCGTATCCAGCACCCGATCTGCCCCCGGCAAGGCGTCTTCCAGCCGCCGGCGGGTCGCGACCAGCGCCTCCTCGGCCCCGCGCGCCGCCGTCAGCGGGTGGCGCACGCGCTCGGCCCGCGTTGCCCGCTCCAGGGTGGCGCGCTCGGCCGCCATCGCGTCCGCCTGCGCCTCCAGCGTTTCCCGCTCCCGCACCAGCGCCGCCCACCGCGCCAGTGCGGCGTTGTCCTGCTCGGCCGCGCGCAGAGCCGCCTGCGCCTCGTCCAGGTCCCTCTGGGCACGCGCGGCCGTTGCCTCGGCGGCCCCGGCCGCCTCCGCAACGCCGGTGGCCCGGTCCCGCGCCAGCAGGAGCGCCTGCGTCATGTCCTCGCCCGCCATTGCCTCGCCAAAGCGGCCGCGCGCCTCCGTGGCCGCGTCGGGCTCCAGGTCCCCCGACCAGGCCAGCGACGCGAACTCCGTCGCCCGGGCCCCCCAGCGGGTGCGGGCGGTCTGGGTCTCCTGCTCCCGGCGCTGTGTCGTTTCGACCACGGCGGCGACGAGAGCGTCGTAGATCTGCGTCCCGAACACCTTCGTCAGGATGTCCTCGCGCTTCTCGGGACTGGTGCGCAGGAAGCGGGCGAAGTCGCCCTGCGGCAGCACCACGGTCTGGGTGAACTGCTCGGGGGTGAGGCCGATCGCGTCCTCCAGTTCGCGATCCGCCTCGTCGTGACGCCTGGTCAGCGGCGTGCCGGGGTCGCCCGGTTCGGCCAGCTTCCACAGCCGGACGGCGGAGTTCTCGACCGTCACTCCCGTGCCGCTCCGTTTCGGCCGGGTGTGGGCGGGGGAGCGCCGCACCCGGTACAGCCCCCGCCGCGTCTCGATCTCCAGTTCGACCCACGGCGTCGCACCGGGCGCGCGGAAGGTGGACACGAGCCGCGCATCGTCGGAGTCACGGCCCGACATCTCCCCGTACAGCGCGAACACGATCGCGTCCACGAGCGTCGTCTTGCCGGCCCCGGTCGGTCCCTCCAGCAGGAACGGGCCGTCCTGCCCGAGCTGGGTGAAGTCGATCGTCACCGGATCGACGTACGGGCCGATGTTGGCCAGGCTGAGGGTGAGCAGGTGCATCAGCGGCCGCCCTCCCGGGCGCGGGCCAGCGCGTACGCCTCGTTCAGCACCGTCGTCTCGGCGGGGGTCGGCGGGGCACCCGTCGCCTGCCGGACGAACTCGCCGGCCACGCTCACGGGGTCGACCAGGTCGCGTCCCACCCCGGCCCGCGCGGTCGTCGCGGCGGCCAGCGGCTCGAAGTGGTGCTCCAGCACATGGGGGAAGACGCCGCGCAGCGTCGCGAGCAGGTTGTCGGGGCGCGCCGCGCCGCGCACGGTGATGCGGGTCCAGTCGTCCCGCTGGGACGCGAAGCGCAGCGACAGCACTTCCTCCAGCGTGCCCGTGACGTCGCTCAGCCGCCGCGGCACCGGCGTCGGCACCACCTCGACGTCCGCGCACCGACCCTGGGCGTCGAAGTCCACCACGGCGACGGACTTGGTGTGGTCGCGCTCCGAGAACGAGAACGCCAGCGGCGATCCGGCGTAGCGGATCGTCCCGTCCGGCGTCCCGACCGCCTGGGGCCCGTGCAGGTGTCCCAGGGCGACGTAGTCGAAGCCCGCGAACACCTCGGACGGGATCACGTCGACGCCGCCGACGCGGATATCGCGCTCCGACTCGCTGGCGGTGCCACCGCCGACGAACGCGTGGGCCGTCAGGACGGCCGCGGGGCGGGGCTCACCCGGGGCAACCGGGCCCCGGCGGCGGGCGAGGTCGTCCCGGATCGCGTCCGTGACGGTGCGCATCACCGCCTCGTGGGAGCGGGGCAGGTCGGCCCCCGGATCACCGCCGAACGCGGCGACGGCCGGACCGGCGAGATCGGGATCCAGATACGGGACGGCGTAGACCCACAGGCCCGGCCCTCCGTCGGCGTCCGGGATCACCACCGGCTCGGCCACCTGGGACACGCGCGCCCGGATGCGCAGCCGGTCGGTGAACCAGCCGGCGCCGAACCCGAGGCGCTGCGCCGAGTCGTGGTTGCCCGGGATCATCACCACCGGCGCCCGGCGGCTCAGCG
The DNA here is from genome assembly GCA_009785885.1 of Actinomycetes bacterium. GTDB lineage: Bacteria > Actinomycetota > Actinomycetes > Propionibacteriales > Propionibacteriaceae > WRGV01. Next base: position 239 of record WQUE01000181.1, on the reverse strand, counting down.
CCTCGAGCCCCGCCTCCAGCGCCTGCACGGCCTCGACGCCCGGCAGCGCGCGGTCGTACACATCACCCGCGACGAGCACGGCATCCACCCGCCGCTCCGTCACCAGATCGGCCAGCCAGGCGAGGAAGTGCTCCTGGGCCTCCAGCAGCGGCACGCCGAACAGCGACCGGCCGATGTGCCAGTCGCCCGTGTGCAGGATCCGCATGGGTTCCACCCTAGGGCCCACCACCGACAATCCG
>WQUE01000180.1 GCA_009785885.1 Actinomycetes bacterium | reverse complement strand
CCGCGTACGTCCCGGAGGCGGTGTTCTCGTACCGGGGCGAGCCGGTGAGCGTGAGCGTCGCCCAGCTGCTGTCGAACAGCTCGGGCCTGCCGGAGGACAACGCCTGGGCCGACCGGAACCTCTACTTGACCAGGGAGGACATCGCGGCGCTCGTCCGGGCCGGGTTGCCGCTGACCCGGCCGCCGGGCACGGCGTATCAGTACAGCAACATCGGGCAGTCGCTGGTCGCCCGGGCGGTCGAGGCGGCGACCGGGCGGGACGCGGAGGACGTGGTCCGGACCCGGCTCCTCGAACCGTTGGGCCTGGTGCACACGCGGTTCCGGGCCGGGGACTACCCGCCGGGCACCGATCTGGCCCTCGGGTTTCGGACGTTCGATTCTGGGTCAACGTTCGTGCATGAACCCTATGTCGCGTCCGGGGCGATGGCCTGCACCGGCGGGCTGTTCAGCACCGCGGCGGACGTGGCGGCGTGGATGTGGTTCCTCGGCTCGGCGTTCCTCGACGATCCGGTGCGTCCCGACCTGCTCGCACCGGCGTCCCGGCGGGAACTCCAGCTGGGACGCACGCCGATGACGATCGGCGGCGACGACGCCGACGCGCGACTGGACGCCCGCGGCTACGGCTACGGGCTGAAGGTGGAGTTGGACTCGCGGTTCGGACGCATCGTCAGCCACTCCGGCGGGCTGCCCGGCTTCAACTCGGACATGCGCTGGCACGTCGCGAGCGGGTGCGGCGTGGTCGTTCTCGCGAACGTCGACGCGTTCAACAAGACCACCCGCGTCAGCGAGAAGACGCTCCTCGGGGTGCTCGAACGGTTGGACGCCCCGTCGGAGATCGTCCGCCCGTGGGGCGGGACGCTGCGGACGGCCGAGGCCGTCGATCGTGCCTTGCGACAAGGGGGTTCATTGGCGGATCTCGGTGACCTGCTGTCGTCCAACGTGCTCGCCGACGTGCCCGACGACGTCCGGCGCCGGCGTCTGGACGCGCTGCTGGAGGTGGCCGGGCCCATCCGCGCGGACCAGGCGCCGTTTGCGGCGCGGATCCTCACCGCCCCCGACCCGGCCGCGCTGCGCTGGCGCATCGACTGCGACCATGGGGCGTTGGTCGCCGGCGTGCGGCTCATGGCGCTGGCCGACCCCCTCGTGCAGACCGTCGAGGTCGCCCTCGCCGATCCGTCCGGGCGCAAGCCCGCGGGCGAGCCGCCCGGCGTCACCGACCACGTGCGCGTCGTGTAGGTCGCACGCCTGCGGGCGCGGCCGGCACCATCGACAACCGGCACCGCGCAATCCCCGAAAAGGTGTGGATAACCCCCGCCGTGCGCCCGGAACAGCCGTACGGTTGTGGCATGACACCCCCAGGTTCCCCCTTCCCCGCCCGTCGACGCGTGCTGGCCGTCGCCCTGGGCGCCGCACTGACCCTCGTCGCGTGCGCACCGCAAACGAGCCAAGCACGGCGCGTGCCGCCGCCGGGCGGCGGTTTCCGCACCACCGCCACGCCCCTCCAGACCATCGCTGCGACCCCGATGGGCTCGCCCAGCCTGTCGGACGGCGTCCTGGTGTCGTACGTCGTGGAGTCCGGCGAGGTCGTCCTGCGGGGCTGGGACGCCGCCACGGGCGCGGTCGCGTGGGAGACGCCGGCGTTCCCGGGCGTCCGCGTCCCGCCGGGCGTGGAACTGTCCGCCAGTCTGGTCGACGTCGCAGGCCGGACCTGGGCGCCCCACCTGAAGCGCGGCACCTCGGAGGCGGATGCGGTGGCGGCGGTCGACGTGGCCACCGGGGAGGTTGTCGCCGCCGACCGGCTGATCGTCACGAACTCGCGTCCGTACGGCTGCGGCGAGTCGATCTGCGTGTACGGGACGCTGGAGGGGACGACCGTCCCCACCGAGTACGCGTTCGACCCGCCCACCGGAAGTCTGACCGCGCGCCCCGGCGGAGCCACCACCCCGGAGGGCACGTTCGGCTTCAGCGGCGGCCTGTACGCGACGAGCGTGCCCGGCTGCGAGTCGCCCCCGCACGAGTGGGCGTGCGACGCCCTCGGGTTCGCCGTCGACGGCGTCAGCCTGTGGGAGCGCCCGTGGCGGGACATCTTCGGCGATGACTCGTCGATGGCGTGGGGCTGGTGGCCGGTCGTGTGGGACGACGTGCCGGTGATCGTGTTCGGCGGGTACTCCGAGCGCCTGACCTGGAGGAACGACACGGTCATCCGCGCGTTTCTCGATGTGAGCCAGGATCGGGTCGTCGGCCTGGACAAGGCCACCGGTGCGACCGTGTGGCAGTTCGACGGCGCTGACATCAAGGACACCTACGAGGCGCGCCACGAGCTGGTGCTGGCGCAGGTGGACGCCGGCGCCCTGATCCGCGAGTGGAACGACGACGGCACGAACCGGCGTTTGCGCTTCGGCCTGGACGGCATGCGTCTCCTCCGGGTGAGGGCCGAGGACGGCACCACAGTGTGGGAGGCCCCCGCGGACGCCGCCACGATCGCCACCCTGGACGACGACCCGTCCTACGCCGCCTCCGACAAGGCCCGGTTCGTGGACGCCGGGGACGGTTTGGTCGTGGTCAACCTGGCGTCCGGTGCGACGATCGTGCCGCCCGCCGATGGCATCTTCCCTTGCGGGAAGCGGTCGTGGGTCACGCTGCCGTTCAGCGTCTACGGCGACGACAGCTCGAACTACAACGCCGGGGACGCGTACTGGCCGTGCCAGGCCGACGGGATCACCCACGTGGGCGAGTGGAGCGCCGCAGCGGTGGCATTCGTCGCGTCGCGCGACTCGGCAGACCCCACCCTCGCCGCCCTGGCCACCGACAGCTCCATCCTGGTGTTCCGGCTGCCCTGAACCACAGCATCGCCTCACAGCTGACATTGTCGCCGATGTTATGGGTATGGAACATTTGTGCGTGCTGTGAGCGGAGGGCCTGCCAGAACGAGCGGTCGCCTCACGACCTCACGAGCCGGCGCCCCTGGTCGCCGCTTCTCCCACAGCAGCCAAGGCCGAGCACGAGCACCTCTAGGCTGACATCCTCACCGATGTCACGCGCCTCGAACATCCAGTGGGGCGACTCCGTCGCGTCCTCGGCGGTCCGGCAGCCGCGCAAGTCATACCAGGAATGGCTTCCTGGGCGTCCCGCACAATCTCTGGCATGACTTGCGCGGCCAAAATCGGGGTTTCCGGGTACGTTTCTCATACCACAATCCGGCGGAACGCCTTGACAGGCGATAGTTGGTACGAGTTGCGTACAGCCGCTCGGCGGGCGGGGCCGCCCCAGCGATCACACCGACCCTGAGGGAACCCCTACGGGTTCACCAGCTTGGCCTGGACGGTGAAGCCATCCTTCGCCAGGTCGGCCTCCAAGGCGTCGGTGTTGGGCGTGTTGACCCCGAAGATCACCGACGCACGGTCCTGACCCCGGTACACCGCCATGTGCTGGATGTTCGCGCCGTGGCGGGCGGTGGTCTCGGCAAGCTGGGCCATCACGCCGGGCGCGTCCACCGCGTCCAGCGTCAGACGCGTGCCGTGATCACGGAAGCCCAGGATCTCGATGAACGCGTCAAAGATCGCGCTCTCCGTGATCACCCCGATCACCTGGTCGTTCTCGACGACGGGCAGCATTTCGACCTTGTTGTCCCGCATGAGGATCGCGGCCTCTTCGAGCAGCGCATCGGGGGAGATCGTGATCGGGTCCTTCTTCATGATCTTCCCGACCTGCAGCTTGTTCATGAGGTACGTGATCTCACCCGCGGCCAGCGACGTCGCCGGGGACGGGGACGCCGCGGCGATCTCGTGGTTGCCCACGAGGCCGACGAGTCGGCCGTTCTCGATCACCGGCAGGTTCCGGATCGCGTGCTCGCGCAGCAGCGCGATCGCCTCCGGCACGGTCGTCTTCGGCGTGACGGTGAACGGGTTCGCGGTCATCCGCGTCCGGACAAACATTTCCCCTAGCCTCCCAGGTAAACGCGCTTGATGTCCTCGGTCTTGGCGAGTTCGGCGGCCTGCCCCGACAGCACGATCTGGCCCGTCTCCATGACGTAGGCCCGGTCGGCGATCTGCAGGGCCTTGTTCGCGTTCTGCTCCACCAACAGGATAGTCGTGCCGGCGGCGTGGATGGACGCAATGATGTCGAAGATCTCCTGCACGAGCAGCGGCGCCAGGCCCATCGACGGCTCGTCCAGCAGCAGGATGCGCGGGCGGGCCATGATCGCGCGGCCCACCGCGAGCATCTGCTGCTCACCGCCGGACAGCGTCCCGGCGAGCTGCTTGCGCCGATCGGCGAGCACGGGGAAACGCTCGTACACCTCGTCCAAGCTGGACGCCCGCGAACCCTTCGGCGCCAGGTAGCTGCCCAGCTCCAGGTTCTCCAGCACACTCATCGACGGGAACACACGCCGGCCCTCGGGCACCTGGGTGATGCCGAGCTTCACCCGCGCCTGCGGCGTCGCCCGCGTGATGTCGTGACCATCGATGATCACGTGCCCGGATGTGGGCTTCACCAGGCCGGACACGGTGCGCAGCGTCGTCGACTTTCCAGCACCGTTCGCGCCGATCAGCGTGACGATCTCGCCGTCGTTCACCTCAAGCGACACGCCCTTCAGCGCGTGGATGCCGCCGTAGTGGACGTTCAGGTCGCGGATCTCAAACATCGGCGACCTCCTCGCCCAGGTACGCCTCGATCACC
>WQUE01000179.1 GCA_009785885.1 Actinomycetes bacterium | reverse complement strand
TCGTGACCAGGTCGAGCTTGCCGATGCCGGGTGTCTCGCGCCACACGACATCGGTCGGACGGTCGCCCTCGGCGAGTTCCGGCGCCGTGACGGCCGAGTCCGTGCCGAGTAGATGACGCAAGAAGTACTCCGAGCCTTTCGCCGTGTTGCCGAGCAGGTTCGCCCGCCACAGCGTGAGGATGCGCGGGAAGCACGCCGGGTCGTCCGGGTCCTCGACGGCGAAGCGCAGCTTCTCGTCCTTCAACTGGGCGACGATGTACGGGCCGACCTCCATGCCCGCGGCCTTGGCCTCGTCGGCGAGGTCGAGCGGGTTGCGGTTGAAGCCGGGATGCCCGGGCGTCCAGCCGTACCGGACGGCCTGCGCGAAGCAGTCGGCGATCTTCGTCCCCGTGAGCGTGCCCGGGCCCGCCGGAGAGGCGATGTCGCCCGCGTCGAACAGGTCGTAGCGCCACTGGTCGGAGTGCAGGTACCAGAACGATGTCGACGCCTGGTGCCGCGGCGGGCGCGCCCAGTCGAGCGCGAAGCCGATGTGCTGCTGGCCCGTCAGCGGGCGGGCCTTCTCCTGGCCGACGTAGTGCGCCCAGCCGCCGCCGTTCACGCCCTGGCAGCCGCACAGCATGCACAGCGCGACGAACGCCCGGTACATCGTGTCGGAGTGGAAGTAGTGGTTGGTGCCGGCGCCGAGCACGATCATCGAGCGGCCGCCCGTGACCTCGGCGTTGCGCGCGAACTCACGGCCGATGCGGGCGATCGCCTGCGCGTCCACGCCCGTGATCCGGGCGGCCCACGCGGGTGTGCCGACGGCCCCGGCGTCGTCGTAGCCGGTGGGCCATTGGCCGGGCAGACCGTCCCGGGGCACGCCGTACGCGGCCATGAGAAGGTCGAACACGGTCGTGACCCGGTGTCCGGCGACGTCCACGGCGGGGACGCCCCGGCGCATCGTCGTGCCCCGGTCGCCCGCCGCCACCTCGTCGAAGCGGGGCAGCACGACCTCGACGCCGTGCGGGGCCAGGCCGAACGCGTCGGCGGCGGACAGCGCGGGCTCGATCGTCCCGAGATCCAGGTTCCACGTGCCAAGGCCCGCCTCGCCCCAGCGGTCGCCGATCGTGCCGTTCGGGACGGCGGGCCTCGCGGTCTTCGCGGAGACGTCCAGCAGCAGTGGCTTGAACGCGGCGTTCGGCAGACCCGCGAACTGCGGCACCGACTCGGCGGTGAGGAACTTGCCGGCCTTCCAGGCGCCGTCCTTGTCCTGGGTGAGTTCGACGAGGAACGGCAGGTCGGTGAACCGGCGGACGTAGTCCTCGAAGTAGCCGACCTGGCGGTCGCGGAAGAACTCGGTGAGGACGACGTGCCCCATCGCCTGCGCGAGCGCGCCGTCCGTGCCGGGCGCCGGGGCGAGCCAGTCGTCGGCGAACTTCACGTTCTCGGCGTAGTCGGGGCTGATCGCGACGACCTTCGTCCCCTTGTAGCGGACCTCCGTCATGAAGTGCGCGTCGGGGGTGCGCGTCACCGGCAGGTTCGCGCCCCACATGATCAGGTAGCCGGCGTTCCACCAGTCGCCCGACTCGGGCACGTCCGTCTGGTCGCCCCAGATCTGCGGGGACGCGGGCGGCAGGTCGCAGTACCAGTCGTAGAACGAGAGCAGCGTGCCGCCGATCAGCGCGTGGAAGCGCGTGCCGGCGCTGAACGACACCATCGACATCGCCGGGATCGGGGTGAAGCCGACGCAGCGGTCCGGGCCGTACGTCTTGATCGTGTGGACGAACGCGGCCGCCTGGAGTTCCGTCGCCTCCTGCCACGTCGCCCGGACGAAGCCGCCCTTGCCGCGCGCCTGCTTGTAGACCCGCGCCTTCGCCGGGTCCTCGACGATCGCGGCCCACGCCGCGACCGGATCCTTGCCGGCCTTGCGTTGCTCCCGGTACATCGCCAGTAATACGCCGCGCACGTACGGGTAGCGGACGCGGGCCGGGGAGTACGTGTACCACGAGAACGAGGCCCCGCGCGGGCAGCCGCGCGGCTCGTACTCGGGGCTGTCGGGGCCGGTCGTCGGGTAGTCCGTGTTTTGATGCTCCCAGGTGATCAGGCCGTCCTTCACGAACACCTTCCACGAGCACGAGCCCGTGCAGTTGACGCCGTGCGTCGTGAGGACCACCTTGTCATGGGCGTACCGGTCGCGGTAGAACCGCTCCCAGTCATCACGCCCGGCCCGGACGGCGCTGCGGGCGTCCGGGGAGACCTTCTCGCCCGTGAACACCTCCCGGGCGTCCATCAGGGCTTTCACGGCCGGGGACACTCGCGCTGGCATGCGTGCTCCTTTCAGGCGATTCCCGAACCGGCGACCCGGAGCGTCTCCCGCCCTAAGGCGGCTGACGGGGGGACGTCCCGGGCCGTCGGGGTTCGGCGTGGGGAGGCTTCGGGGGTCAACACTTGGCTTCGGCGCCCGGACGGGTGTAGTACCACCAGTCGATCGCGGCGGACACCACGGCGAGCACGAGGACGACGACGAACACCGGAATGATCTTCGTCCCGAAGTTGCCGGTGGCGGTGCCGGTGCCGGCACCCGTGAGTTTGTTGATCGACACGGAGAACAGGAACGGGCCGAACGCGGCGATCGCGGCCGTCCACCCGATCACGCCGCCCGCCTGCCGCGGCGGAAAGATCATCGGCATCTGCTTGAACGTTGCGGCGTTGCCGACGCCGGCGAAGAAGAACAGCAGGAACATGCCCGTCAGGAAAAGCCCTTGTGGGACGTGGCAGAACGCCGAGCCGACCGCCGGGACGACCTTGCCCGCGGCGTTCGTGATCAATCCGCCGTTCTCCAGGGTGAGCAGCTGCGAACGCGACAGGGCGATGATCACGATCACCGCGGAGATCGCGATGCCGATCGCGGACACGAGCGTCCACACGCCGCCGCCGAACCGGTCGCACAGCGGGCCCCAGAGCACGCGGGACAGCGACCCGATGAACGCGCCGAGGAACGCGATCGCGACCCCGCCGGCGAGCCAGGAGATCACGGGCACCTTCGGCATCATGTTCGTCATCATCAGGGCGAACACGCCGGCCAGGCCGGAGAAGCAGCCGAAGGTCAGCAGGTAGATCACGGTCATCAGCCAGGTGTGCTTGTTGGAGAAGATGTCGAGTTGCTGGCGCGGGTTGGCCTTGATCGGCACGGCCTTGAGGAACACGAACGCGAGCACGGCCGAGATCACCAGGAGAATGATCACGAAGAACGCCGGGCTGGACAGGTAGGTGGTCTTGGCGGCCTTGCCGGCCGCGCGGATCACCTGCTTGCCGGGGCCGAACAGGCCGACGCCGACGAGGATCGGCGTGAGCAGCTGCACGACGGCGACGCCGAAGTTGCCGATGCCGGCCTGGAGGCCGAGGGCCGTGCCCTGTTTCGCCTTCGGGAAGAAGTAGGACGTGGAGGGCATGTAGCCGGAGAAGATGCCGCCGCCGATGCCGGTGAGGAACGCCAGCACCATCATGAGGCCGAACCTCTCATTCAGGACGCCCGTGGGCGGGGGCACGGAGAGCGCCCACAGCAGCCAGGCCCAGCCGGCCATCGGGAGGAGCAGCGCGATGGTGGACCAAAACACCATTTTCTTCGTGCCGAGGATCGGCGGGAGGAACATCCACACGAGGCGCAGCAGGCCGCCGGCGAGGCCGGGCATGGCCGTGAGCCAGAAGGCGTGGTACTTGTCGACGACCGCGCTGGACTGGAGCATGGGGGCGATCACCGACACCATGTACCAGACCATGAACCCCAGAAGCAGGGCGAAGGTCGTGACCCAGAGCGTGAGCCAGGCCTGGCGATGATCCCACGACGCTTCGTCTTCGGGATTCCAGTCCTGGATGACATCGCGGCGGGAGGGCGCCGCGGAGACCGACGTAGTAGACATGTGGCTCGGGTTCCTTGTCAGAAAGAGATAGAGACAACCGTCTTGGTTTCAACACAGAGTCTAGCCCACGCGGCAAGGCTGTCAAGTGTTTCGACGAGATTTGTCACGATTCGCGGATCGGGCTTGGTGTCTACCGGGCGCCGCACACGGGGCACGCGGGATCGCGCCGGACCGGGATCGCGACCAGCTCGCCCGTCCGGACGTCCAGGCAGGCCATCCGCCCGACCAGCGGCTCGCCCACGCCGGTGAGCACCTTCACCGCCTCCGCGGCCTGCAACGCCCCCGTCGCCCCGCACACCGGGCCGAACACGGGCGGGCCGCCGGCCGGCGCGTCGGGTGAGAGCGCAGGGCCGAACACGCACGCGAAGCACGGGCCGCGTCCGGGCCACGACACCCCGCAGCGTCCCGACCAGCCGCCGATCGTCGCCCACACCTCCGGGACGCCCTGCCGGACGCACGCCTCGTTGAGGAGATAGCGGGTCGGGACGTCGTCGGTGCAGTCGAGGACGACGGTCGCGCGCCCAACAAGGGCGTCGACGGTCTCGGGGGTGACGCGGGCGGTCACGGGCGTCGTCCGCACGTCGGGGTTCAGGGCGGCGAGGCGGGCGGCGGCCCTACTCGCTTTGGGCGTACCTGCGTCGGACGTGTCGTACAGCACCTGGCGGTGCAGGTTGTGCACGGCCACGACATCGTCGTCGGCGATCACCAGCTCCCCCACCCCCGCCCCGGCGAGGTACGCCAGCGCCGGGGCGCCCAGGCCCCCCGCCCCCACGACCAGCACGGTCGCGGCCCGCAGGGCGGCCTGCGCGTCCATCCCGAAGCCGGGCAGGCGG
>WQUE01000178.1 GCA_009785885.1 Actinomycetes bacterium | reverse complement strand
GGGTCCGCACCGAGACGGGCGGTGAACGTGTGCCGGCCGGGGGTGAGCCCGGTGGCGGCCACCCACGCCGTGGGGAACGGCAGCGCGGCGACCCCGTTGTTCTCGTCGCCGTCGATCATCACAACCAAGGCGAACTCGTTCGTCCACGGTCGCAGCTGCGACGAGCCGTCCCGGCCCAGGCGCACCGCCAACACCGCGTCCGGGACGTCCGCCGGCCACGACAGCGGCGTGCCCAACGGACGGCGCCGCATGCGCCGGATCGCATCCGGCACCCAAGCGGGTACGGGGGCGTCCACGATCCTCACCGTGGGGACGATCATGCCCGTCATCGGGAGTCGTCTCCCGAGGCGGCGGGGAGCACCGTCTTCTCCTCGACCGTCAGCCAGAACCGGTCGCGTCCCTCGCCGACCACGAGACCGTCCTTGCGCCGCTCGCGCACCAGGCGGCCCTGACCCTCGACGATCTGGATCAGCCGGTCGAGGTCGGCGTCCGTGACCGGCCACGCCTCCCACCAGCGCTCCGTGCGGACACGCACGTGCGCCGACGGGACGCCGATGTCGGCGAGCATGTCTGCCTGCCTGGCGTCCTCGGGCCATAGCGTCACCGTGTTCCCGTTCGCGGTGACGTCGAGCTGCGGGACGTCGGCATCGCCGAAAGCGTCGCCGAGACCCACCGTGCACGTCACGGACGTGTTCTGGCGAGCGGCCGCCGCGTTCACTCGCGATGCCCACTGATCCGCGAGCCACGGGCCGTACTCGTCGATCGCCACCGGCTCTGTCCAGATCCGTAGTGCAAGCTTGTCGCGCCCCTGGCCGACGACGAGGTTGTCCCGGGTGACGCGGACGTCGCCCGCGAGCAGGGCGACGATCTGCGCCAGACCGACCGAGTCGGTGAACACCTCGGTGTCGCAGGTGTCGACGCGCCGGGAGAGCGCCGCCGGCACGATGCCGGCACGCAGGATGATCCACGGCGCCGGTTCGGCCTGCAGCCAGGCCGCACGCCGGCGGGCCTTGTCCGCCTGGAACGGCACGGGGGTGCGCGTCCGCGTCTCCGGCCAGAACGTCGTCACCAGGTTCCCACCGGCGGACACGTCGAGCTGCGGTATGCCGTCCTCCCCACGGTACCGTCGGGTGCTCCACGCAAACTCCAGGTCCAACCCACGCTGGGCCGCCAGGTCACCCAGCCGGGCGACGAAGGGGGCGGTCACACGTCGCGCGTACGCGTCCGGGGCGTCCTCGGCGGCGTCGGCCGGCGGGTTCTCCAGGGGGATCCGCTGCTCCCGGTAGTCCGGGCGCGACGCCAGGAAGCGTCGCCACCCGGCGACGATCCGCGAGCCGCGCTCATGCCGCGAGCGGGACACGTCCACGCCGTCCCGGTTCATCAGGCACCATTCCTGCCAGATGCCCGCCGACCACTTCACCATGACCAGCCCGCCCTGCGCGCACGCCTCGACGAAGTCGGTCAGGGGATCATCCGCCTTGTCGTCCAGGACGATGAGCTCATTCAGAATGTCGATGTCAATCGAGTAGCCGTGCACCGGCCCACCGTGGGTGATGGTCACCGTCGGCGGGTGAGGCCCGGCCAGGGTGAACGCCCACGCCTCTTCGGGACCGTCCGCGTACGACATCTCCCGCGGCCCGAGCTGATCGCGGTAGGCGGTGCGCAGTCGGCCGATCAGTCCCATCATGTCTCCTGACCTCAGGGAGCGTCTCCGCCCACCGGTGTCTTCCGCGTCGCGTCCTCACGCCCGATCGTCCCAGCCTACGGCGTTCGGACGTCCCTGCTTCCTCCTGGCGTCCTCGTCAGGGGAAGTAGTTGCCGCCGGCGGCCTCGACGCCCTGGGCCAGGTACGCCGCGATCTCCTCGAACTGGTCAGCTGTGAAGCGCTCCCGGCTGAGCTTCCACTGGCGGGACCAGCGGCCTGGTGGTGTCGTGCCCGTGCGGAGGTAGTAGGCCGGGTTGGGCCTGATGACGAGGGAGTCGGGGATGCGATCTCGGTCCCGGACGGCCCCGGGAGTCTCGTCGAGGCGGGCCGTGAGAGAACCGATCTCGGCGAACGCGATGGTGCAGGGATGCCGGGCGCGGTCGAGGCGCAGGCCGTGGGCGTCCACCGAGACCGTCACCTGGGGGTAGTACCGGCTGACCCACATCATGAGCACGACGAGCGGAAGAACGGTGATCCAGAGGATCAGCGCAACGTACCAGGGCGGGTCGCCGGACGTCACGGACCATGCCGTAACGGCGACGAGGAACCCGACCCACGCGACCGCCAGCGTCCACCACACGAGGCGGGCGATGACACCCGGCCGGCTCGTCCAAGACTTGGGCCGGTGGAGGGCGGTCCACGGTGCAACCCGGTACGGCAGCGTCACCGACGCCGGAACTTCGCGCGAGGCGTAGGTCCGGGGCCGGAAGACGCTTCGAATCTCGTCGCGCTGGGCCTGGGTGAAACTCGCCAGATCGATGAACATCATCCGCTGTGGGCCCGCGCCCGCGTCCACACGCGGCGCCAGCATCAGGGCGTCCTCGGCGAAAGACAGCATGGCCCATTCGATGTCTGCGCACGCAAGGACGGTTTTTCTGCCACGTCGTGTCAGTGTCACGTTGTCGGGATCGACCGCCAGGGTGATGGTGCCGGCCGCCCACGCGGGAAGCAGCGTACCGATCGCACCGAGCAGCGCCAGGCCGCCCAGCATGAACGGCAGCCCGCCAATCTCATCGCGGTCGAACAGCAGCACCACGACCGTGAAGACGCCGGCGGTGGCACCGAACCCGACGTTCAGGCCCCGCACGTCCACGTGCCGGCGCGCCGTACCGACCCACGTCTTGGTGACCGGGGCCAGCGCTGGGTGCAAACGTCCGGACGCCGGCCAGGGCGACTCCCCCGCCGCCTCGTCCCGTTTCTCCCGCTGCATCCTCGCCAACTCGGCGTTGCTCTTCTGCTCGGCGCGGCTGCCGGGCGAGACCGGCTTCATCACGGCGTCACTGATCGCGGTCTGGGACAATCCCGCGGGCACGACCCGAAAGATGATGACGGGGGGTCGCTGGTCGAACAGGCGCGATGCTGGCGGCTGGACGTCCACCGCCACGACCGTGCCTTCTCGGATATCGAGGACGACGGGTTGGATCGCGAACGCGTCCGTGCCCGTACGGACGGTGAACGTGTGGCGCCCCGGGGCGAGCGCGATCGCGGCGGTCCCACACTCGGGGCCCGAGCCGACACCGGTGATCACCTCACCGTCGATCCCCAGATCGGTGTCCCCGTCGTCCAGGCTGGGCCTGCGAAACGGCAATCGGCTTCCGACCAGGCGCAACGCGACGACGCTCCTAGGTACGACAGCCGGCCATGAGTCGGTCATGCCGCCCGGCCAGCGCCGGGTTCGCCGGATCGCCTCGGGCACCCAGGCGGGCACAGGGCCATCGTCGCTTGTCACCTTCGGGACGATGAGGCCCGTCATCGGCGTCACCCGCCTCCAACCGGCGACACGGTCGGATCGGTGGCCGGCGTGGCTGGCGTGCGACCGGCGGGGCTGAAGAACCACACACGCTCGAACAGTGTCGGCCGCACGTCCCGTAACTCGAACCGCAGCCAGGCGTCCGGCTGCCGAATGTCGAGGACGTCGCTACGCAGCCGGCGGTGCGTGAGCCGGCCTTCGCCGGCGAGCAGGCCGACGAGCAACCCGAGGCACGCGTCGTCCGGATCGACTTCCGTTTCGACTGTCTCGATCCGCCGGACGCACGCGTCGGGCACGACGGACGCGCGGACCCACACCAGCCATTCGTCCTTTGGCCACAGGGTCACGGTGTTGGGTCCGACGGTCACGTCCAACTGGGGCACGTCCTGTTGACCCATCGCGGATCCGGACGTTTGCGTGCAGACGATCGCCAGGTCCGCCTCCGCGGCCTTCCGCGTCAGCCTCCTGACCAGGGCGTCCATGATGCGCCGCGTTTTCAACTCCGGATTGTCGGCGAGCAGGGGAGTCTCCGTGTGGACCGACAACACCAGACTCTCGCCGTCGCGGGTGACCACCAGCGTCGGGCCCTTCGGTGACAGCCGGCCGTTCAGGCGGGCGTCGCCGGCCAGGAGCGCGGCCAGGAGCCGGAAGTCCAGCGCGTCCGGGCGGAGGTTCAGCGCCCACGTGTCGAAGCGCGTCACGTACCAGTCGGGCACGACGGAGGCCTGCATCCACACGGACGCGTCGTCGCAAAACCAGCACGTCACCACGTTCGCGCCGGCGATCACGTCCACCCGGGGCAGGTCGTCATACCCGAACGCCGGCTGTGAACTCTCCGCCCACCGCAGGTCCAGGCCGTAGGGGGCCGTCTCGTCGGCCAGGTGCTTCAGGAACGGCGCGGCCACGCCACCGTCTGCTGCATTCCTCGACATGTCCTCATCTCCGGCTCGCACAGTCCAGCCTACGGCCCCCGTGCTCACGCCGCCGGCCATCGCGGTTGGTGCTCGTTGCGTGGCGGCATCTTCCCCCGCCTCGACGCGGGGGGGATCCGCCACATGGCCACGGGGCGCCGCGGGGTCGTTTCCGCCGTCACGTCATGTTCTCAACAACACAGCCCTGCCAAACCGCCACCCCATCGGCGATGCCGGGCCACCAGGTCACCCGGCTGCGCCCCGGACGCCTACGCCGGCAGGCGCATGAGCATGATCACGTGCTTGTAGTCCATGCGCGGGTCGCCGTCGGCGTCGTCCACGCCCTGCACCAGGCACGGCTGGCCGGG
>WQUE01000177.1 GCA_009785885.1 Actinomycetes bacterium | reverse complement strand
GCTTCACCGCGTCCAGGTCGATGCCGTCCGGGTCGAAGATGAAACCACCCGAGTCGCTCATCGTGACGACCCGCGCGCCCAGCGCGGCCGCCTTCTGCGCGGCGTAGATCGCGACGTTGCCGCTGCCGCTGACCACCACCGTCTTGCCGGCGAAACCGTCGCCCCGCAGGGTGTCCAGCACGTCCTGCACGAAATAGCACAGGCCGTACCCGGTGGCCTCCGTCCGGACGAGGCTGCCGCCGAAGTCGAGGCCCTTGCCCGTGAACACCCCGGTGAACTCCCGGGTCAGCCGCTTGTACTGGCCGAACATGTAGCCGACCTCGCGCCCCCCCACACCGATGTCGCCCGCGGGCACGTCGATGTCGGCGCCGAGATAGCGGTACAGCTCCGTCATGTACGCCTGGCAGAAGCGCATCACCTCGCCTTCGCTGCGGCCGTGCGGATCGAAATCGCTGCCACCCTTGCCGCCGCCCATCCACAGGCCGGTCAGCGCGTTCTTGAACACCTGCTCGAAGCCGAGGAACTTCACGATGCTCGGCGTCACCGACGCGTGGAACCGCAGCCCGCCCTTGTAGGGGCCGAGCGCGTTGTTGAACTCGAAACGGTAGCCGCGGTTCACCTGGACACGCCCGGCGTCGTCGACCCACGTGATGCGGAAGATGATCCGGCGGTCGGGTTCGACCAAGCGCTCGAGGATCGCGTTCTGCTCGTACGTCGAATCCGCCACGACGACGGGTTCGATGCTTGCGAACACCTCCCCGACCGCCTGCAGGAACTCGGTCTCCCCTGGGGCCCGATGGGCCAGTTCGTCGTAGACACGCGACACATAGCTGCTTGAGAACATGGAATCTCCCTCCGCTGCACGTCCGTCGCCGGACTTTACCACCGGGCCCCCAGGCCCCAGCGCTGTTCGCCATGTGAGACGGGCGCCCGCCAGCCGAGACGACGCGTCACTCGGCGTCCTGCGTGTCCAGGTCGACGATGTCCCGTCGCAGCGCGGCCACCACGTTCCGGCACACCCCCCGCAGCGCGCCGGCGCCGGAGGCCGAGGCGATCTGACCGGCGAGATCGGCCACCTGGCGCACCCACCGGACGAAGTCGCCCGCCGCCAGGTGGCTGCTGTCGAGCACGTCCGCCAGACCGGCCCCCTGAGCCCACGCGTAGGCGGGCCAGGCGAAACCCGCGTCCAGGTCGGGACCGGGCGGGACGCGGTGGCGCCGCTCCAGCGCCCCGATCTCACGCGCCAGCGCACCCAACGCCTCGAATGCCGCCTGACAACGGGCGTCCGGCAGCCCGGACCGTCCACCCCGGTCGCCGCGCGACTCGTACACCAGGACGGCGAGCGTGGCCGCCAACTGCGGCACGGACAGGCCCGCGAGCGTGCCCCGCCGGATCGCCTCGGTGACGATGAGGTCGAGCGGGTTGTAGATCCGCGCCAGCAGCGCGCCCCGCGGCGTCACCACCTCCCCGCCGTCGCCGAGATAGCCCAGCGTCTCCAGCACGGCGGCGATGCGGTCGAACTGGTCGGCGATGGACGTCCCCGCCCGCCCCGGGCGTCCCGCGGCATCGGTGAGGAACTGCGCGAAGCTGTTCGCCAACAGCGTCCGGGCGCGGGCCGCGCCGATCGTGGCGACCAGGTTCACGGCCATGTTGTAGCTCGGCGCGAAACTCGACCGGAGCGGGTACGTCCGCTTGGCCGCCAGGCCGGCCACCATCTTCGGGTTCATCGTCTTGTTCCAGCACACGACCGCATGGCCCTGCGTGTCCAGGCCGCGCCGCCCGGCCCGGCCGGTCAGCTGCGTGTACTCCCCCGGGGTCAACTCAAGCGTGGCCTCGCCGTTGAACTTCAGCAGCTTCTCGATCACGACGGTCCGGGCCGGCATGTTGATGCCGAGCGCCAGCGTCTCCGTCGCGAACACGATCTTCAGCAGGCCCCGGGTGAACCCCTCCTCCACGATCGCCTTGCACACGGGCAGGAGGCCGGCGTGGTGGGCGGCGATCCCGCATCCGAGCGCCTGGATGAACGTCGTCCAGCCCAACGCCTCGCGGTCGGCCGGCCCCAGGGACGCGCCGTGCCGCTCGGCGATCTCCAGCAGCGCCGCCCGCTCGGCCCGGTCGGTGAGGCGCAGGCCGTCCCCCAACAGCTGGCGCACCGCCCCGTCGCACCCGGCCCGGGAGAACACGAACACGATCGCCGGCAGCAGGTCGGCCCGCTGCAGCGCCCCGGCGACCGCCGACCGGCTCGGCGTCAGGCCGCGGACGCGTTCGGCCGCCTCCCCGCCCGGACGCCCGCCGCCGCCGTGTCCGTAACGCCGCGGCCCGCGGGCCGCTGCCTGCTGGGCCTGCAGGAGCGCGATCCGCATCAGGGCCGGGTTCACACCGCGTGCGTCCTTGTCCTGGAGGGGCACCAGGTCGCGTCCCACCATCACGTGCTGGTCGAGCGGCACCGGCCGGTCCTCGCTGACGATCACGTCCACGCCGCCGGGACGCACCCGTCCCAGCCAGTCGCCGAACTGCTCCGCGTTGCTCACCGTCGCCGACAGGCACACGATCGACACCCCGGCGGCGAGCCCGAGGATGACCTCCTCCCACACCGCCCCCCGGAACCGGTCGGCCAGGTAGTGGACCTCGTCCAGCACGACGTACGTCAACCCGCGCAGCGCCGCCGAGCCCGCGTAGATCATGTTCCGCAGCACCTCGGTCGTCATCACGACGATCGGCGCGTCCCCGTTCACCGCCACATCGCCGGTCAGCAGCCCGACGCATCCCTCGCCGTGGCGGGCCACCAGGTCGTGGTACTTCTGGTTGGACAGGGCCTTGATCGGGGTCGTGTAGAAGCACTTCCCGCCCTGCCGCAGGGCGAGCCACACCGCGCACTCCCCCACGACCGTCTTACCGGAACCGGTCGGCGCGGCGACGAGCACGCCGTGGCCGTCCAGCACCGACCCGATCGCCGCCACCTGGAAGTCGTCCAGGGGAAACGCGTAGCCGCGGGCGAATTCCCCGTAGTCGGGACGCTCCCGGATCGTCGCGAGGACGCGGGTGTCCCATGCGGTGGGACGGGACGTCGGCTCCGGCTCCGGGTGCGGTCGCGCGGGCCGGGGCGGACGGTCGCGACGTCCCGAGCGGTCCCGGCGCTTCGGGGCGCTGCGTCCGAGGTGCTCAGACGGCATCGGCCGGCTCCTCATTGCACGCGATCGCGGGCGCTGCGTCCGGGACGGGCGCGTCGTCGTTCGCGCCGAGCAGGTACAGCGTTCCCGGCTCGACGCTCACGCTCAACGGAACCGCCCCCAGGTCCTCACCGTCGGCCATGCCGAACATGTCGTCCCCGTCGATGCGGACGTGGCGGGCCCGCAGCAGTTCGACGCACGGGTCCTTGATGAACGCGCCGCTGTACATGCTCTTCAGCAGCCGGATCAGCGTGAACCGGCTCACCGGATGGATGATCGTGATGTCCAGCAGGCCGTCGCCCGGATCGGCCAGCGGACAGATCCGCATCCCGCCGCCGAACATGCCCGCGTTCGCGACGGCGATGAGCATCGCCGACTCCTCGCGGGCGACGCCGTCCACCTCGATGCGGTAGTGCAGCGGCTCGAACCGGGCCAGTTCGGCGAGGGCGTCCCAGCCGTAGGACAGGCTGCCGAGGGAGAAGCGGCGCTGGTTCGTGCGGTGATTCACGCGCGCGTCGTACCCCGTGCTCACGACCGAGCCGACGTGCCGACGCCGCGCCCCGCCCGTCAGCTCCCCCTCGACGAGCGCCAGATCGACGCGCCGGCACAGCCCGGCGACGATCGCCTCCACGGCGCCCGGCCCGGTGGCCGGCACGCCCATGCCTCGCGTGAAGTCGTTGCCCGTGCCGGCCGGGATCACCCCGAGGCGCACTGGCGTCCCGGCGCACGCGCCCAGGCCGACGCTCGCCATGCCGTCCCCACCCATGACGAGCAGCATGTCGGGCCGCTCCTCGTCGATGCCCCGGTCCAGGGACGCCGACACGGCGGCGAGCGCCTGCACCTTGGCGTCGGCGAAGTCGCGCGCCTGCACGACCTGCAGCACGTGATCGGGCAGTCCGCGGACCAAGGCGGCGGCGATGCCGGGTTGGGCCTTGGCGGCACGGCCGCGCCCGGCGTTCGGATTGACGATCAGCGTCACGGTCGGTCGCGCGCTCACGGCGTCACCTGCTCTTCCTGTGGGGTGTCCAGGGGCGTGGGGTCGGTGGCGGAACGGAGGGCCTTGCGGTCGTGGGCGCGGCAGATGATCTCGGCGACGACGTACATCGCGACGAGCGGCACCATCAGCGCGAGCATCGTCAGCGCGTCGGTGGTGGGCGTGGCGACCGCGGCGAACAGGCCGCAGATCACAACCGCCGGCGCCCGGAACTTGCCGAGTGCGGCCCCGCTCACCAGGCCGAGCCGGTTCAGGCTGACGAGCAGCACCGGCAGCAGGAACGCGATGCCGAAGATCAACAGCAACCGGAGCTCGAAGGTCAGGAACGTCCCGATGTCGTTCAGGTTGACCACGCCCGACGGGTTGAACGTCAGCAGCACCGCGAAGCCGCGCGGGGCGATGACATAGCCCGCGGCGACCCCCGCGAGGAACAGCGGGATCGCCGCGCCGAGGTAGCCGAGCACGTTGTGCCGCTCAACGGGCCGCAACGCCGGGACGATGAAGCGCCACAGCTGGTACAGCCACACGGGGCATGCGGCGATCAGGCCCGCGACGAAGCACACCCGGAAGTACAAGGT
>WQUE01000176.1 GCA_009785885.1 Actinomycetes bacterium | reverse complement strand
CGGTTGCGCGGCCGGGGCGTGCGCGTGCTGGCCGCCGAGGCGCGCGGCGAGCGGCTGGACGAGTGGGCCCGGGCGGGCCGCCTGGCGGCCCCGGCGGCGTGGGTCGTCGGGAATGAGGCGTGGGGCCTGCCGGAGGCGGAGCGGGCGCTGTGCGATGCGGCCCTGTCCGTGCCCATGTGGGGACGCGCCGAAAGTCTGAACGTGGCGGCGGCGCTGGCCGTGTGCCTGTATGCGACGGCGCTGGCGCAGCACGAGGCGCCTGGACAAGACCCCGGATGCCGGGCGGGTGTTCCGTAGACTCATGCCGGTGAGGAAGAGGTGATCACGAGTGTCGGACCACAATGACTTGGTTGCTCGGACTCTGTCAGGTGAGACGAGTTCCGAGCGCGTCGAGGGGCGTCTCGATGAGGGCCGGGTCGCGCAGTGGGTGGCGCAGGCGCGCGAGGCGATCGCGGCGGCGGCCACCTCCGAGCAGTGGCGCGCCGCGAAGGCCGCCCACACGGGGGAAGGTTCCCCGCTGGCGCAGGCGAACCGGACGATCGGCGAACTGGCCGCGGCCCAGCGCAAGGCGGCGGGCCAACTGATCGGTGCCGCACGTGCCCAGGTCAATGACCTGCTGGCGAAGCGGCGCGAGCTGATCGAGGCGGCGGAACTGACGCACCGGTTGGCCGCTGAAGCGGTCGACGTGACGCTGCCGGTCGGAGGTGACCCGGTGGGTGCGCTGCACCCGATCACGGACATGATCTACCGGATGTGCGACGTGTTCACCGCGATGGGCTGGGAGGTCGTCGAAACCCCCGAGGCCGAGGCCGAATGGCTGAACTTCGACGCCCTGAACTTCACCCCCGACCATCCGGCGCGGTTCATGACCGACACGCTGTTCCTCGACCCACCGGGCGCCCATCGGCTGCTGCGCACCCACACCTCACCAGGGCAGATGCGCACGCTGCTCACCCGTGACCTGCCCGTGTACGTGGTCGTGCCGGGACGGACGTACCGGGCCGACGAGTTCGACGCCACCCACCTGCCGGTGTTCAACCAGCTGGAGGGCTTGGCCGTCGACGTCGGCCTCGGCCTCGCCGATCTCGCCGGCACGCTGGACCACCTGGCGAAGGCGATGTTCGGCGCGGACGTGGCCACGCGCCTGCGTCCCCACTACTTCCCGTTCACCGAGCCGTCCGCCGAGGTGGACGTGCGCTGCTTCGTGTGCCACGGCGCGAGCGTGGACGATCCGGAGCGCCCCTGCCGGACGTGCCGCAGCGAGGGCTGGATCGAATGGGGCGGCTGCGGGGTCGTGAACCCGCGCGTGCTCGCCTCGGCGGGCATCGACACGGACGTGTACTCGGGTTTTGCGTTCGGCATGGGCATCGACCGGACGGTGATGTTCGCGGACAACGCCGCCGATCTGCGTGATTTCGTCGAGGGCGACGTGCGGTTCGCCCGGGGAGGTGTGCGATGAGGGCGCCCTGGTCGTGGTTGACGACGCTTGCGAGCCTGCCGGAGGGCGTCGGCGTGCGCGAACTGGCACGGGCCTACACCGACGCCGGGCTCCAGGTCGAGCGCATCGAGTCGCCGGCGGAGGCGATCGACGGGCCGGTCGTGGTGGGGCGCGTGCTCGACTACGTCGAGGAGCCGCAGAAGAACGGCAAGGTGATCCGCTGGTGCCACGTCGACGTCGGCGAGCACAACCCGCCGGGTGAGCCCGGCCGGGGCATCGTGTGCGGCGCACACAACTTCGACGTGGGCGACTATGTGGCCGTCGCGCTGTCGGGCACGACGCTGCCCGGCGGGTTCCTCATCGCGGCCCGAAAGACGTATGGCCACGTGTCCGACGGCATGATCTGCGCCGAGGACGAGCTGGGCATCGGCTCCGACCACGCGGGGATCATCGTGCTGCCCGCCGATCCGCCGCCGGCCGTCGGCTCCGACGCGCTGGCGCCGCTCGGCATGCGCGAGCACATCTACGAGATCGATGTCACCCCGGACTCCGGCCACTGCCTGTCGCTGCGGGGACTCGCCCGCGAGGCCGCCCAGATCACCGGGGGGACGTTCGCCGACCCGTACGACGCACCCGTCCCCGCGGACTCCGGGGCCGGCTACCCGGTGCGCCTGGAGTCGGACGACTGCCCGCTGTTCGTGGCCCTGGGGGTGCACGGCGTCGACCCGCACGCCCCGGTGCCCCGCTGGATGGCCGACCGGGTCCGCGCCGCCGGCATGCGCTCGATCTCGCTGCCCGTCGATGTCGCGAACTACGTCATGCTCGAGTCCGGCCAACCGCTGCACACGTACGACACCACGACGCTGCGCGGGGAGATCGTCGTCCGCTCCGCCCGGAACGGTGAGCGCCTGACGACACTCGACAAGCAGGATCGCGCCTTGTCGGAGGACGATCTGCTGATCACGGACGACTCGGGGCCGATCGGCCTCGCCGGCGTGATGGGCGGGCTGGACACCGAGATGACGCCCACGACGACCGAGATCCTGATCGAGGCGGCCTGGTTCGCCCCGGCACGCATCGGGCGGACGTACCGGCGGCACAAGCTGCCGAGCGAGGCGTCGCGCCGGTTCGAGCGCGGCGTGGACATGGGGGTGCCGTACGCGGCCGCCCGCCGGGCGGCCGAGTTGCTGCGCGACTACGGCGGTGGGGTGATCGATGAGGCCGTGACCGTGGCCGGGGCGGTCCGGCCGATGCCGTCGCAGGTGATCCGGGCCGACCTGCCGGGGGCGATCCTCGGGCTGGACGTGCCGGGCGCGCGCGTCGTGGAAATCCTGCGGGCCTCGGGCGTGCGGGTGGAGGTCGTCGACGCGCGGCTGCGGCTGACCCCCCCGACGTGGCGGCGGGACCTGGTCGACCCGTACGACTACGTCGAGGAGGTGGGGCGCAAGCTCGGCTTCCGTCACATCGTCCCGAAGGTGCCGCTCGCGCCGGCGGGCCGGGGGTACACGACCGCCCAGCGGGCGCGACGGACCGTGCTGACCGCCGTGGCCGCCGCCGGATTCACCGAGGTGCAGACGCTGCCGTTCGTCGCGGGGGACGACCTCGACCGGCTCGGGCTGGATCCCGACGACCCGCGCCGCGCACTCGTCCGCCTCGCCAATCCGCTGTCCGACGCGCAGCCGTACCTGCGCCCAAGCCTGCTGCCCGGCCTGTTCGGCGCGGTGAACCGCAACACGTCCCGCAGCCTGGCCGACCTCGCGCTGTTCGAGTGCGGGCTCGTGTTCCGCGACACGGGCGCGCCCGGCGAGATCATGCCCGACGTGTCGCGCCGGCCCAGCCCGGACGAGATCGCGACACTTTTCGCCAACCTGCCCGCCCAGCCGCGGCACCTGGCGGGGGTCGTCACCGGCGAGTGGTGTGCGGCCGGCTGGCGCGGCCCCGCGGTCCCGGCGGACTGGACGCATGCGGTGCGCCTCGCGCAGGCCGCCGCCTCGGCGCTCGGGGTGACGCTGACCCGGCGGGCGGCGGCGGTCGCCCCGTGGCATCCGGGCCGGTGCGCCGAGGTGCTGATCGTCGATTCGGCCGGGGTGGAGACGTCCCTCGGCTGGGCGGGGGAGTTGCACCCGTCGGTCACCGCCGCGTGCGGCCTGCCGGAGCGGACCTGCGCCGTCGAACTCGACCTGGATGCGCTGATCGCCGCGGCGCCGGCCGGGCGGACCATCGCCCCGCTGTCGAGCCACCCCGCCGTGAAGCAGGATGTGGCCCTCGTCGTCGGCGCGGATGTGCCGGCGGCCGACGTGCGCGCGGCGCTGATCGCCGGGGCGGGCGACCTCCTGGAGTCGGTCGAGCTGTTCGACGTGTTCACCGGGGTGCAGCTCGGAGGGGGGAAGAAGTCCCTGGCCTACGCGCTGGCGTTCCGTTCGCCGGAGCGCACGCTCACCGAGGCCGACGCGACGCGCGCCCGCGACGCGGCCGTCGCCGAAGCCGCCCGGCGCTGCGGGGCCGTGATGCGGAGCTGACGCGACGCGTCTCACGGCGCGAGCCGGTGTGCATATCTATGCGATGGATGGCATACTTATGCACATGACGTACCGTGTGGCGGTCGCGGGGGCGACCGGATATGCCGGCGGGGAGTTGCTGCGCCTGCTGCTGGCGCACCCCGCGTTCGAGATCGGCGCGCTCACGGCGCACGCCAGCGCCGGCGACCGGCTGGGCGTCCACCACGCGCACCTCGTGCCCCTCGCGGACCGGATCGTCGAAGACACGACTCCGGACGTCCTGGCGGGACACGACGTCATCGCCCTGGCCCTGCCGCACGGCGCCTCGGGCGCGCTCGCGACCGCGCTGGAGCAGCGCTGCCCCCAGGCGGTGCTGGTCGACGCGGGCGCCGACCACCGGCTGACCTCGCCGGAGGCCTGGGCCGCGTTCTACGGCGGCGAGTTCTGCCCGCCGTGGACGTACGGGCTGCCGGAGATGCTGCTGTCCCGCGAAGCGGGCGACAAGCAGCGGGCGAACCTCGCCGGGACGACGCGCATCGCCGTGCCGGGCTGCAACGTCACCGCGGTCACGCTGGCGTTGGCTCCCGGCCTTGCGGCCGGGCTCATCGAGCCGGCCGACCTGGTGGCCGTGCTCGCCAACGGGACGTCCGGGGCCGGGAAGGCCGCCAAGCCCCACCTGCAGGCCTCGGAGATCCTGGGCGCGGCCAGCCCGTACGCCGTGGGCGGCACCCACCGCCACATCCCCGAGATCGAACAGAACCTGGCCGGGCCGGCCGGGGGCGCAGACGTGCGGATCAGCTTCACGCCGACGCTCGTCCCCATGAGCCGAGGCATCCTGGCGACCTGCACCGCGCGGCCGGCGCCGGGCGCGACCGCCGCGGGCGTCCGGGGGGCCTGGGAGGCGGCGTACGACGGCGAGCCGTTCGTGCGGGTGCTGCCGGAAGGCCAGTGGCCCTCGACCGCGATGACACTGGGGGCGAACACGGCGCTGATCCAGGTGGCCGTCGACGCGCGTGCCGGGCGGCTCGTCGCCGTCTGCGCGCTGGACAACCTCGTCAAGGGGACGGCGGGCGCCGCCGTCCAGTCGCTCAACCTCGCCCTGGGGCTCCCCGAGACCCAGGGCCTGACCACGATCGGAGTCGCCCCATGAGCGTGACCTACCCCCTCGGTTTCACCGCCGCCGGCGTCGCGGCGGGGCTCAAGGCGTCGGGCGGCCTGGACCTGGCGCTCGTCGTGAACGATGGGGCCTCGATCGCGGCGGCGGCCACTTTCACGACCAACCGCTTCGCCGCGGCCCCCGTGTCGTGGTCCCGCGACGTGATGACGGCCGCCAAAGCGAGCGGGCGCGCGCCGCGTGCGGTCGTCCTCAACTCGGGGGGCGCCAACGCGTGCACGGGTGAGCGGGGTGCGGCCGATGCGGCCCAGACTGCGGCGGCCGCGGCGGGCGCGCTCGACGGCGTGGCACCCGACGAGGTCCTGGTGTGCTCGACCGGCCTGATCGGCGTGCCGCTTCCGCCCCCGTTGCTGCTCGCCGGGGTCGCGACCGCGCAGAAGGCCTTGTCGAGCGCAGGTGGTCTCGACGCCGCGCGGGCGATCATGACGACCGACACGCACCCGAAGACCGCGCGGGCGGACGTGGGCGGCTACCGTCTCGGCGGTATGGCGAAGGGCGCCGGCATGCTGGCGCCCGGTCTGGCGACGATGCTCGTCGTCGTCACGACCGATGCCACGCTGACGAGCGAGGCGGCCCAGGCCGCCTTGGAAGAGGCGTGCGCAGTCACGTTCAACCGCATCGATTCGGATGGTTGCATGAGCACGAACGACACGGTGATCCTGCTGGCCAGCGGCGCGAGCGGCGTCGTCCCGGACACGTGCGGCTTCACTGCGGCGCTCACCGCCGTGTGCCAGGACCTCGCCCTTCAGCTCATCCGCGACGCCGAGGGCGCATCGCACGACATCGCGATCCGCGTCACCGGCGCCACGACCGAGGAGGCGGGGTTGGCGGTGGCCCGCGCCGTGTCCCGGAGCAACCTGGTCAAGGCGGCGGTCTTCGGCCGCGACCCCAACTGGGGGCGCGTCCTCGCGGCCGCCGGCACGGTGCCCGCCGAGGTGGCGCCTTTCGACCCGGCGATGGTGGACGTCTCGATCAACGGGGTGATGGTCGCTCGGGACGGTGGCGCGCACGAGGACCGCCGGCTGGTCGACTTGTCCGCCCGCGGGGTGGAGATCGTGCTCGGTCTGCACGCCGGAGAGGCCGAGGTCACGCTCTACACCAACGATCTGACCTACGACTACGTCAAAGAGAACGCGGAGTACAGCTCATGACCAGCGACGACGCCGACGCGGCCGTCCGCAAGGCCGGCGTGCTCATCGAGGCGCTTCCCTGGCTGGAGCGGTACCAGGGCGCGATCACCGTCGTGAAGTACGGCGGGAACGCGATGACCGACGACGACCTCAAGGCGGCGTTCGCCGCGGACGTCGCCTTCCTGCGGCTGGCCGGCCTGCGGCCCGTGGTCGTGCACGGCGGGGGACCCCAGATCTCGTCCATGCTGGAGCGTCTCGACATCGCCAGCGAGTTCAGGGGCGGGTTGCGCGTCACGAGCCCCGAGGCGATGGACGTCGTGCGCATGGTGCTGGTCGGCCAGGTGGGACGTGAACTCGTGAACCTGATCAACCAGCACGGACCGCTGGCCGTCGGGCTGTCCGGGGAGGACGCCGGGCTGTTCACGGCCGAGCCCCGCCGGCTGACCGTCGACGGCGAGGCGGTCGACCTGGGGCTGGTCGGCGACGTGGCACGCGTCAACCCCGACGCGGTACTCGACCTGATCGCCGCGGGGCGGATCCCCGTCGTCGCGACGGTCGCGCCCGGCGAGGACGGCCAGGTGTACAACGTGAACGCCGACACGGCCGCGTCCGCGCTCGCCGTCGCCCTCGCCGCCGACCGCCTCGTGATGCTCACCGATGTCGCCGGGCTGTACGCGGACTGGCCCGCCACGACCGAGGTGATCACCGAGATCACCGCGAGCGCCCTGGCCGAGTTGTTGCCCAGCCTGGAGTCGGGCATGCGGCCGAAGATGGAGGCCTGCCTGCGGGCCGTGCAGGGCGGGGTGGGCAAGGCCACCGTGATCGACGGCCGCGTCCGCCACTGCCTGCTGCTGGAGATTTTCACCGACGCCGGCGTGGGCACGCTCGTGCGGGCCGACGATCTGGACGAGGCGCCCGCCTGGGCGCGTCATCCCGCGGGGCACGGGGCGGCGTCATGACGGGCCCGGGCCTGGACTGGCCGGCCCGCTACCATGCGGCGCTCGCGCACACGTTCGGCGCGCCGCGGCGCGTGCTGGCCCGGGCGGAGGGCACGCACGTGTGGGATGTCGACGGCCGGTGCTACACCGACTTCCTGTCCGGCATCGCGGTGACCGTGCTGGGGCACGCCCACCCGGCGGTCGGCGCAGCCGTGAGCGCGCAGCTGGGGCAACTCGACCACGTGTCCAACTTCTTCGCGACCCCGCCGCAGATCACGCTGGCCGAGCGGCTGGGCGCGCTCGCGTCCCCGGACGGCCGTCCCGCCCATGTGTTCTTCGGCAACTCGGGCGCGGAGGCGAACGAGGCGGCGTTCAAGCTGACCCGCCTCACGGGCCGGACGCGGATCGTCGCGATGGAGGACGGGTTCCACGGGCGCACGATGGGGGCGCTCGCCGTGACGCATCACCCGTCCTACCGCGAGCCGTTCGCCCCGCTCCCGGGTGAGGTGGTGTTCGCCCCGTACGGCGACGTGGACGCACTGCGCGCGGCGGTCGACGCCACGACCGCGGCGGTCGTCGTCGAGCCGGTCCAGGGGGAGTCGGGCGTGAAGGTGGCACCGCCCGGGTTTCTGTCGGCCGCGCGGGCGATCACCGCCGAGGCGGGCGCGCTTCTGTGGGTCGACGAGGTGCAGTCGGGGCTGGGACGCTGCGGGGAGTGGCTGGTCAGCGTCGCGGACGGGGTCGCACCCGACATCGTGACGCTCGCCAAGGGCCTCGGCAACGGCTTCCCGATCGGCGCGTGCATCGCGCTCGGCGCGGCCGGCGAGCTGTTCACCCCCGGCAGCCACGGGACGACGTTCGGCGGGAACCCGGTCGCGGCCGCGGCGGGCCTTGCCGTGCTGGACACGCTGCGGGACGAGCAGCTCGTCGAAGCCGCCCGCAACCTGGGCGATCATCTGGCGGCGGCGATCGCGGCGCGGGCCAACCCGCTGATCGCGCTCGTACGCGGACGCGGGCTGCTGCGCGGGATCGTGCTCGCCCGCCCGATCGCGGCGGCCGTGAACGACGCGCTGCTGGAGGCCGGCTGGATCGCCAACGCCCCCAGGCCCGATGTCATCCGGGTCGCGCCGCCGCTGATCGTCACACGTGCCGAGTTGGACGCGTTCGCCGTCGCACTCGATCAGGCCGTCACCGCCGTTGCGGACGGCAAGGAAGGAGAGGCCGCATGACCACCGAAGCCGTGGGGGATCGCCCCGGGGTGCCGCGGGCGCAACGCCAGGCCCGCGTGCTGGCGCTGATCACCGGCACCGAGATCGCCTCGCAGGCGGAACTGTCCGAGTTGCTGGCGGCGGATGGCATCGTGGTCAGCCAGGGCACGCTGAGCCGCGACCTGCTGGACGTCGGGGCGGTGCGTGTGCGCGGGGCCTCGGGGGCGCTGGTGTACGCCCCGCCCGGCGCGTCCACGGCGGCGGACCGGGCCGCGCTGGAGGAGCGCCTGGCCCGGGCCAGCGCGGAGGTGCTGGTGAAGGCCACGGCGTCGGCGAACCTCGTCGTCGCGAAGACGCCGCCGGGGGCCGCGCAGTACTTCGCTTCGCTGATCGACCAGGCGGGGTACGCCGCGATCCTCGGCACGATCGCGGGCGACGACACCGTGCTGCTCATCGCGGCCGACCCCACGGGCGGAGAGGCGTTGGCGGCGTGGCTCCTGGCGATGGCGGCCAGCGGGCACGCGGAGCCGCTCCGTTGAGCGGCGTGTCCGCACCGCCCGGGTGTCGTTCGTGACTGCGCCGGGGCGGGACAATGGAGGCGTGGACACGAAGCAGCATCAGGGCAGGTTGTGGGGCGGGCGTTTCGAGGGTGGCCCGGACGAGGTCATGTTCGCGCTCAGCCGCTCGACGCAGTTCGACTGGCGGCTCGCCCGGGACGATCTCGCCGGCTCGCGGGCGCACGCGCGTGCCCTCGGGCGGGCCGGGCTGCTGAGCCCGTCCGAACTGCGGGAGTTGGACGCCGCGCTGGTCCGCCTCGACGCGGATGTCGCCTCGGGACGGTTCGCCCCGTCCGGCACAGACGAGGACGTCCACGGCGCGCTGGAACGGGGCCTGTCGGAGCGCGTCGGGCCGGTGCTCGGCGGGAAGCTGCGCGCCGGACGGAGCCGCAACGACCAGGTCGCCACGCTGATCCGCCGGTACCTGCGCCGCGAGATCCGGGCCATCGCGGCGGACGTGCTCGGCGTCGTGGACGCGCTGCGGGCCCAGGCCGGCGCGCACCTCGGCGCCGTGATGCCGGGCCGGACGCACATGCAGACGGCCCAACCCGTCCTGCTGTCGCACCACCTGCTGGCCCACGCGTGGCCGCTCGTGCGCGACCTGCGCCGGCTGATGGACCTCGACGCGCGGCTGGGGGAGAGCCCGTATGGCTCGGGCGCCCTCGCCGGCACGTCGCTCGGCCTCGATCCGGTCGCCGTCGCCCACGACCTCGGCTTTTCCGCATCCGTGCCCAACTCGATCGACGGCACGTCCGCACGCGACGTGGTCGCCGAGACGTGCTACGTCCTGGCGCAGATCGGCGTGGACTTGTCGCGCCTGGCCGAGGACGTGATCATCTGGACGAGCCAGGAGTTCGGCTTCGCCCGGCTGGCCGATGCGTGGTCGACCGGGTCGAGCATCATGCCGCAGAAGAAGAACCCCGACGTCGCCGAACTGGCCCGCGGCAAGTCCGGACGCCTCATCGGGCATCTCGCCGGGCTGATGGCGACGCTGAAGGGTCTCCCGCTCGCCTACGACCGCGACCTGCAGGAGGACAAGGAGCCCGTCTTCGACGCCCTGGATCAGTTGCATGCGCTGCTGCCCGCGATGGCCGGCCTGGTGGGCACGCTCACGTTCGACGAGGCCCGGATGGCGCAGGCCGCCCCGCGCGGGTTCTCCCTCGCCACCGACATGGCCGACTGGCTCGTGCGTCAGGGGGTGCCGTTCGCGGAGGCGCACGACATCACCGGGGCGGCGGTCCGGGTGTGCGAGGCGTCCGGGATGGCGCTGTCCGACCTCACGCCCGTCGAGCTGGCAGGCCTGGACCCGCGCCTCACCGCCGACGTCCTAGCGGTGCTGAGCGTCGAGGGCTCGGTCGCGAGCCGGGACGGACGCGGCGGCACCGCCCCGGTCCGCGTCGCCGAGCAGCTCACGGAGTTGGACGAGGCGCTCGCGCCGGCCCGGGCGTTCGCCGCCTCGGACTCCGGGGCCCAGCCGGCCTAAGCCGCCGCTTGGGCGGGTGGTCGGCGCGCGACGAGGAGGAACCGGTGTTCCCGCATGACGAGCGGCTCCCCCCGCAGCCACTGATCGTGCAACGCCAGGAGCGCATCGAAGCACGCCCCGACGCCGAACCCGGGGAACTCCCACGGGATCGCGGTCGCGTAGTAGACCAGGGCACCCACGTCGGCGAACCGCGTCTGCGGGAACGTCTCGTCGCCCCGCAGGATGTCGAACCGGGCCGCCGCCAGGGCGGCGCGGGCGGCGCCTCGTCGGCGGACATGCCTGGCCGGGGGATCATGCCGGCTCCGCGCCGGTGAGGCGCAGGCGTACGAGCGGACGGTCGGGACGGATGCGGGCGATCTCGGTGAAGCCGGCGCGCGTGAACGTCGACAGCGCGCCGACGTAGAGACCCGTCGCGTCCACGTGGTCCCGCGCGGCGAGGTCGACCGGATGCCCGAGCAGCGCCGGGGCCCCGTGGAGGCGTGCGAGGCCGATCGCGCCGTCCAGCAGCGCCGCCGACGCGCCCTGGCGACGGAACCCCACCCGGACGACGAAACAGGCCGCCATCCACGCCCCGGGCATCGTGCGCAGCAGCTGGCCGCGCGGCGAGCGCGCCCCGGACAGGCGCGGCAGGTCGTCCAGCGGGCCGGTGCGCAGCCAGCCGGCGGGAACGCCCTCCCGGTAGGCCAGCACGCCGGCCGGTGGGGCGTCGTCCCGTCCGACGCGTGCCCGCAGACCCGCAGGGTTCGCGGCCCGGCCCGCCGCACCCCAGGCGCAGTCGCCCGCCAGCCATTGGCACCAGCAGATTGACGGCATGCCGCGCGTGCCGAAGACGGCGGCGATGTCGTCCCAGCGCTGCGGTGTCGCCGGTTCGACGCGCCAGGTCGTCGCGAGAGCGTCCATGTGCGTCAGCGTAGCCGGACCCGCGTCGTCGAGCCGCCCTGGCCTGGGGTGGTCGGGGGCGCCTCGGCCAGCCGTTAGGCTTGGGCACCATGAACGCACTCCTGGACGAGCTCGCCTGGCGGGGTTTCCTCGCCGATACGACGGATAGGCCTGCGCTGGCGGACCATCTGGATGCCGGGCCGATCCGGGCATACGTCGGCTTCGACCCGACCGCGCCGAGCATCCACATGGGCAATCTCGTCCAGTTGATGTTGATGCGCCACCTCCAGCGGGCCGGCCACCACCCGATTCTGCTCGTCGGCGGTTCGACGGGCCTGGTCGGCGACCCGAAGGGCGCGGAGCGCGCCATGAACCCAAAGGATCTCGTGCACGCCTGGGCGGAGCGCATCCACGACCAGGTGCGGAAGTTCGTCGATTTCGACGGGCCCGCCGCGGCGATCATGGCGAACAACTACGACTGGACGGCCGACGTCGGCGTGCTCGACTTCCTGCGTGACATCGGCAAACACTTCCCGGTGAACCGGATGCTCGACCGCCAGCTGATCCGCGACCGGCTGGAGAGCGGCATCAGCTACGCCGAGTTCAGCTA
>WQUE01000175.1 GCA_009785885.1 Actinomycetes bacterium | reverse complement strand
TACGCTTCCCGAAAGTCCATAGCACTCATCAGTCACACTCTACCGTCAGCGACCGTCAGCGCCACATGAGCGTGCCCGAGGAGCACCAACGACAGAGAAACTGGAGGGACGTAATCTACCGTGGGTAGGTCGTGCGCACCTGGCTTCTGACGGATCGACCGTCAGGAGGGACTCGGGTGCCAGGTGCAGGGTGGTGTCAGGCCGTTTCGCGGCAGCGGCGCTCAGGCGCGTCACTACGTCGAGTCTGACCGTTCGACTGCTGACGACTACTACCTGGCCGGTGACGCGCTGGCGTCGTGGACGCACAGTGACGCTCACGGTGAGGTGTCAGCGACGGTGCTGCTTGGCGGTGACGCCTACGCCGGGTGGGTGGATTGGACGCATCCGCTCACCGGGGAGCAGATGGGCGTCCCTCGTCTGGCGGGTGACGGCAGGAAGGGGTCGCCGAGGTTTCAGGAGATGATCGTCAACGCGCCGAAGTCGTTGTCGGTCGCGGCGGCGTTGCACCCTGACGTGTCAGCCGTCCTTGATGCGGCTCAGGCGGACGCGGCGGACGAGGTCAGGCGTTACCTCGCCCTACACGCGACGACCAGGGTCGGCCCGCGCGGGGCGCAGGAGGTGGTGCCCGTGGAGGGGTTGCAGACGGTGGGGATCGTGCATCACACCAGCCGGGCGGGTGACCCGCACCGGCATATCCATTTCCAGATCGGCACCAGAGTCTGGGCGGCTGGCGGGTGGCGGGGCCTGGACGGGGTGGCCCTGTTCAAGATGCAAGGCACGCTGCGGGCTATCGGTACGGCGGTCATCGCCGCCCACCCGCAACTGGCCGCCACTCTCGATGCGCATGGGTTGACGTTGGACCCGGAGACCGGGGAGGTCATCGAACTGGAGCCGTTCAACGCGCTCATGAGCAAGCGTGGGGCGCAGGTGGAGGCTAACGTCGCCCGACTTGTCGCGGAGTGGGAGGCGGGGCATCCGGGCGAGACGATGAGCCGCACCACCTCAGGCAGATTGCAAGCCAAAGCCTGGGCCGAGGGTCGCCCGTCGAAGAGGCCGACAACCCTCAAGGACGAGGCGGCATGGATCATCGAGCTACGCGACGCCGGGTACGACGAAACACGACTGCCACGCCGTGCGCAGCGGCCCAGCGTGTTCACGTTGGATCGGCTGGACGCCCGCTGGATTGCGAATCGTGCCCTGGACCGGTGCGCCGCCGAGGCGTCGGCGTGGACACCGCACACGCTCCGCGAGCAGGTCGCAACCCTGGTCACCGAGACCGGGGTGCGCGCAACCCCCGACCAGTTGCGCGCCTTCATCGACGCAACCGCCAACCTAGCGTTGACGGATTGCCTGTCGGTCCTGCCACCCGGCGCACCGACCCCGGAGCATGTCGCCCATCTGACCAGCCTGTCGGTGATCGCCGCCGAAACCAGGCTACGCGACCTACTCGCAACCCTCGTCCCGGACGGTGAGCATCCGCTCGCCGACGTTGCCGCACTGGCCGCCGCCCGTGGTTTGGATGCCGGGCAAACCCGTGCCGCCGCAGCGGTCGCATCCTCCGATCCGCTGGTGATCGTGGAGGGCGCGGCAGGATCGGGTAAAACCTCCATGCTGGGGGTTGCACTCGCAACCATGCAGGTCGCGCGCAACCCCGAAGCAGGAGACCACCCTGAGACGCGCAACAGTGAAGGCGTCGCCCGTGTGCTCGCCCCGACCAGGCGTGCCGCCCAAGTCGCGGAGACCGAACTCGGCGTACCCGCCACGTCGGTGGCGGCCCTGGTGCACGCCCACGGGTGGCGGTGGAACTCGGATGGCGTGTGGACCCGGCTCGCCCACGGTACCACCGACCCGCACACCGGCAGACCGTTCACCGGCCCGCCCGACTGGGCGCGGTTGGCCCCTGGTGAGCGGGTGATCGTGGACGAGGCCGGGATGCTCGACCAAGACACCACCATCGCCCTGCTGTCGGTGGTCACAGAGTCCGGTGCCACGGTCGCGCTGGTGGGTGACCGGGCGCAACTCCCGGCTGTTGGCAGGGGTGGCGTGTTGGACATGGCCGCCCAGATTCGCGGGCGCACCTTCGACATGAGCGAGGTCCACCGTTTCACCGATCCCGACTATGCCGCGTTGACCATCGCCATGCGCGATGGCAGCAACCCCGCTCGGGTGTTCGACCGGCTCGCCGCCCTCGGTTTGGTACGCCTGCACGGCACCGATGACGAGATGCGCGACACCATCGCCACCACCAGGCGGGACGGTGAAACCGTCACCGTGGCCACCAACGATGAAGCCGCCTGGTTCAACGAGGCCATCCGTGCCCGCCGGGTGACGGACGGTTCTGCCGAGGTCGGCATCACCGTCACCGGTTGTGACGGGCTGCCCATCGGTAAGGGTGACCTCATCCAGACGAGGAAGAATGACAACGCTCTGGGGGTGGCGAACCGGCAGACCTGGACCGTTCAGCGCGTCACCGATGAGGCGGTGTGGGCGAGAGAAGCGGTCGGCAACGGCAGAACCGGGCGCATGGTGCGCCTGCCCGTCGAGTACGTGACGCAGTTTGCGCACTTGTCGTATGCGGCGACCGCGTACGGTGTCCAAGGTGTCACCGCGCCCGCAGGTCACACGGTCTTGTCGGAGGCGATGAGCGGGGCGGGGGTGTATGTCGGCATGACCAGGGGCCGGGAGTCGAACCTGCTGCACATCGTCGCCGCCGACATGGCCGACGCTAAAGAGCAGTTCATCGACGCGATGACCCGTGACCGCGCCGACCGAGGGTTGGCGGTTGCCCGACGCCGCGCCTTGGAGGACGTGTCGGGCCTGGTCACCACCGGCCCGGTCGCTGTGGTCAACCAGGAGAAGACTCGGCTCGCCCGACTCATCGAACACGCCGAGGCGAACGCGGCCCGGTGGCAGGCGAACGCGGACACCCTCACCCGGTTGGCCCGCCAGCATCGGCAGGCTCGTGACGCGCAGCACGCCATCGTGGAGACCACCGGCAGGCGTCTGGAGCAGGTCAGGGCCGCCGTCTTGCCGTCGCTCACCGCCCAGGCGACCGCCGACGCTGCGACACTGGATGCCACCCGTGACGCGATGCTTGCCGCCACCAGTGCTGCTGGGAGTGCGGGGTGGTTGCGGCGCAAAACCGCCCAGCGTGACGCTGACACCGCGAGAACCGTCTACCGTGACACGGTGGCCAAAGTGCGCCACCGTTGGGGCACGATCCCGGCCACCAGGGCGGACGCCCAGGCGTGGGTGGCCTCCGTGGCCGCCCACGCCACTGAGGTCACCCACGACGTGATCGCCGCGCGCCAGGCCGCCGATAAGGCCACGACCAGCCTGCACGCCCTGGCCCGCCAACACGACCAGGAGCAGCAGCACGCCCGTGTCATGGTCTACGGGCCGACCGCCCCCTTCCGTGCCCCGACCCGCACCGCCGACCAGGAGGCCGCCGAGTGGAGACAGCGAGCCGACAGTGCCCGTGCCGAACTCGGCAGGCTCGACACCATGCCTGCCGACCAAGCCGCCGCCAGGGTCAAAGCCAACCAGGCAGCCCGCGCCACCCGCCAAGCCCAAGCCGACGCGCTAGCACGACGGACAGCCGCCTCACCTGCTCAGCAGGCCAACCCTGGACTCGTGAGGCTGCCCGGCACCCGCACCCCCGGACTCGGACTGTGAGCCACGCCCGTGGGGTGCCGGAGAATCTCCGCCACCCCACGGCAAGCAGAAACACGGACCAGCGACAAGCCTGGTCCCACGGTGGGGGAAAATCGCCACCACCGACACAGCCAAACGGTGATGCCGAGATCAGCACCACCAGGCGAACAGGCACCCCCGGTCATAACCAGCCCGCAACGGTTCCGGCAAATTGCCGGAACCGCTCACCTATCCGACACCCTCGGAGGGTGAGCGGACCGAAAAGAATAACTCAAGCCGGGTACGACCGCAAATCGGCATCTGATCGAGTCGAAGACCGCGACTAGAGCGGACCTTCGGCGGACAAGCACGCGGACCTCCCCAACAACCTGCCGTGGCCACGCCCACCCAGTCAACCCACCAACCGGCTTCAGGGAGCGACCCAGGCGTGAGTACGGTGACTGCACCTCGGTTAGAATTTCGTCATGACATCGAAACCGTCTGGGCCATATGCGTAGTCGCCGGTGGCGTTGGCCGATCTACACACTGGCCGGGATCGTCTTCGGTGTGATCAATTACCTGGTCGGAGGCGTGCTCGGCGGGGCAGTCAGCCGACCGCCGTCATTGATCTTCTGGATTCTGATGGTCATCATATGGGTGGCCCCGTCTCTGGTAGTGGCGATAGCCGAGACCAGAGTGTCCCATTCGACAGTTCGTGCGACCCTGGCTGGCGCGCTCGTGTGGCTGGTGGCGGTCGTCGGCTACTACATGTACTACGCGCTCACGGTGATGTTCGACCCGTCCGTCGATAACCCCGGCTGGATCGGCATCGGCACTGGCGGGATTGTGGACAACATTGCCCAGTGGGGCATCCCGGCGATCATCTGCGGCGCCATCGTCGGCTTTGCGACGGCCACAGTGTCACGAGTGGTCAGTAGAAAGAACCTTTCACGGTAGCTCTGCAGTCACTGCGCGTCCTCAAGGTAACATACCTGCCAGTAGCGGTAATGGCCGCCAAAGACCCATCCGATGGCGAAGATGGCCCCATCCGCCAACACGTACCTACCAATAGGCCACGCCGGGTCAAGAATCGCCGCCCAGTGACCGGACCAAGTCCGTTACGCATGAACCGAGTAAGCT
>WQUE01000174.1 GCA_009785885.1 Actinomycetes bacterium | reverse complement strand
CCGTCCAGCAGCAGGGTGAGCGACGTGGCGGCGTCCGGAAGGGTGATCGCCGACTGGTCGATCGAGCGTGCCACGAGGGTGACGTCGATGCCGCTCGCGAACGTGATGCCGGAGAAGATCGACGTGGCCTCGCGTGGGGCTTTCGGGTCGGGCGGCGCGGCGCGCATGCCGGTCTGCTTGAGGACGTACGTCTTGCCGTGCGCGTCGGCGGTGAACGTGAGCGTCCGGTTCGGGTTGGCGACCGCGCCGCCGGGGCTGGCGTACGCCGGCGTCGAACCCGTGGCCGTGAAACCCGGGCCGTCGAGGGTCGTCGTGGACAGGTCGATGGTCGCGGCAACCTCGACGCTGCGGGGCGGTGGCGCCGGGGGGGTTGCAACCGGCGCGCCGGACGCGGGGGCGGGCGCGCCCGCCGCGCCGGCGATCAACGCCAGCATCAGCGCGGGTATCCAGCCGCGGTGGGCCTTGCGTTCTTTCACGTTGTCCGTCCTGGTTGTTGGCGTAATTCGACGTGCCAAGGTTGCCCAGTCGACGGTGCGGGTTCGTAGGGTGACGGGGGGGTTCGCGTAGGGGTCGCGGGCCGGTGCCGTAGGGCGTCGGGCGGGGGTGCGTAGGGACGGATGATGGGCCGGGTTGCGTGGCCCGTGGGCGATGAGGTTTGGCCCGCCTTTCTCCCCCGAAACGGGCAGTTTCCGGGGATGTTTCCGTACCGAACTCCGCCGGCCCCTCTTGGGCGAGGGGTTTGGCCCGCCTTTCTCCCCGCCGAGACGCCGCGGGCGGGGGGACGCCGGTGTGACGTGGCGGAGTCACCCCCGCACCCGCCTCAGGGACGCAGGGCGAGCCAGGTGGTGGCGAGGTGACGCAGGTCGTCGCGGGTGTTCACGCCGGTCTTGCGGTAGACGGCGTGCAGGTACGCCTCGACGGTGCGCGTCGACAGGCCCACCTTCGCCGCGATGTCGGACGACGACAGCCCGGTCGTGACGAGGCTGGCGACCTCGGCCTCGCGCGGGGTCAGGTCGACGGCGACGACGAGACGCCGGAACAGGCCGTCGCCGGCGCGGGCGATCCGGGCGGACTCGCGCCAGGCCGCATCGGCCAGCTCCAGTGCCCCGGTCAGGTCGCCGCGGGCCCGCCGGGCGAGCGCCCAGGTGATGGTGGCCCGGGTGGCGTCGAGGGGTCCGCAGCTGGCCCGCAGGTCCGCGACGACTTCCTCGAAATGCGTGTAATCGCCAGTGTTCACGGCAGCGATGTAGCGGCAGAGCGCCCGCAGCACCCGGCTCTGGGAGGCCGCGCCGGCGGCGACGACGGCCTGCGCGCGGGTCGTCCCCGGGTCCAGTTCGAT
The DNA here is from genome assembly GCA_009785885.1 of Actinomycetes bacterium. Lineage (GTDB taxonomy): Bacteria > Actinomycetota > Actinomycetes > Propionibacteriales > Propionibacteriaceae > WRGV01. The sequence continues at coordinate 3,434 of WQUE01000174.1, read as the reverse complement.
GCCGGCGACCGCCGAGAACACGGCCGCGACGAGGTAGCCACGCGCGAGGAGTTCGTCCATCTCGTCCCACACCGCCTCCGGTGAAACGGAGGCCGTGAACAGCGACTCGGGATCGGCCATCATCCCCGGGAACGGCCCCCGTCCGGCCCCGAGTGACTTCGCCTGCAGCGCCAGGTCGCGGGCGTACTCGCGCCGGCCCGACCAGTCCGCGATGAACGAGCCCAGCAGCAGCAGTCCCGCCTTGTAGTGGTTCTGGAACACGTTCGTGTCGCCCTGCCGGTGCACGACCTCGACGACGGACTCGACCTCGTCGAGCCGCCCGAGCAGGCACAGGCCGAGCGCCGCGACGTACGCGTGCCCCGACACCGAGTACGCGTCCAGCGCGGCGACCGCGTCCCGCAGGTGCTTCACCGCGGTCTCGACGCCGGCGCCCACGTCGTCCCCCAGTACCTGCGCCAGGCCCTCCAGGGTCGCCTTCACCGCGCCGACCTTGCCGCCCCGGGGGACGACGCGGGCCAGGACGTCGGACGCCTCGCGCACCCGTCCCTGCGCGAGCAGCGCGTCGGCGCGGGCGCAGCCGAGGATGTCGTCGCCATCGCACGCCTGGTCGGACGGGGCGAGCAGGTCTGGGCCGGGCACGCGGTCAAGCACGAGGGTGAGCCGGGCGGCCACACCCCGAAGGTACGTCGCCGCTTGCGGGTTCGCCTTTTCGTGGGTGCGGAGCGCGGCGAGGGCGCCGGCGAGATCGTGTCCCCAGGCTGCCCGGTGCATCGCCGCCAGGGCGACGAGGGGGGTGGTGTCCTCGCCGGCCTTTGGGGACGTCCGCGCCAGGACGAGCGCGATGCGTTCGTCCCCCGCCGCACCCGAGAACAGGGCGGCAAGCAGGGGGACGGCGTTCGCCACGGTGCGCTCGGCGTTCCAGCGGTCCCAGCACGTGGCGACCTCGGCCTGGACCTGCGCGCGGATCCGGTCGGCCAGCGCGGATGCGTGGGGTCCGGTCGGCCAGCGTCCCAGGTCGGCGCCGGGGACGAGCGGTTGGTTCGTCGGTTCCGGACTCCCGGTGCGCCGCAGCCACTCGGCCAGGCCCGGCGGGAAGACGTGGATGTCGGACGTCACCGACAGCGGGTCGGCGTACAGCAGGCCGCGCTGGGTGAGGGCGCGGACGATCGCGGTGCCGAGCCGGCGGTCGGCCTCGGCGGGCGTCAGGCCGCCGGCGGCGGCGATGGCGTCCAGGCCCGCGCGCTCGTCCGGGGCGAGACCGCCAAGGAACGGGAGCAGGGCGAACGTCCACCCCTGGTCCCACAGGTCGCCCGGGGCGCTCCACACGCCGGCGTCGTCCCGCCTCAGGGCCCCATTGCGGCGGCCGATGCGGACGATCGCCTCGATCAGGCCGGGCAGCCCCCCGGACAGCGCGGCGATCCGGGACAGCGTCTCCGCGCCGACGACGCCGTCGAGCAGCGCGCCCGTCAGGCGGGTGATGTCCTCCAGCGGCAAGCCGGACAAGGTGACGCCGACGCCCGGCTGGGTGGCCGCGACGAGGTCGGCGACGAGGTCGGTTTCGGCAGTCCCGGGCGCGGCGACGATGAGCAGCGGCGTGCCCGACCGGGCGCGCACGTCCGCGATCACGCCGACGCTCGCGGCGTCCAGGGCGGAGGCGTCGTCGATGATCACCACGGACTTCGGGCGTCCGACCAGGGTGCCGAACGTGGTCACGGCGCGGGTCAGGCGCGACCCGGCGGTGGTGGGGGACGGTGCGTCCTCGGTGCCGATCCCGGCGAGGGCGAGCGAGGCCAGCGGCCGGTCGGCGAACATCGGGTTGCCGCGCAACGCGACGACGTTCGCCCCGGCCAGGCCGAGGTCCCGGGCGACCAGGGCGGCCACGTGCGTCCGTCCCGACCCGGGCAGGCCCGTCAGCAGCACGCTCAGCCCGCCGGCCAGGTCGTCGGCGATCCGGCGGGCGAGTGCACCCGTCGTGGGAAGCTCCGGTGTCATGTGTCGCCCCTTGTCGCGCGCACGTGCCCGTTGACCTGCGAGCACGAATTATTCGTCGCACGAATGATAGGGCGGTGGACCAAATCCGAGGTCGTGACTCCGCCGGAGGTTCAATTCACGTCCCGCTAGTTGGCTAGTAGATCGTCCGCCAATGGTATAGTCGTGACATGGGGTACGTGCCGCGGGTGTTGGACGCCTACCTGGCCGACATGCTGCAGGCGCTGCCGGCCCTGTCTCTGGACGGTGGCAAGGGCGTCGGCAAGACGGAGACGGCGTCGCGTCTCGTGACGGCCCGCATCGACCTCGACCAGGAGGCCGAGGTCCAAGCCCTGCGCGAGGATCCGGACCGCCTTGCCCGGTTCGGCCGGCCGCTGCTGATCGACGAGTGGCAGCTGTATCCGGGCGTGTGGGACCGCGTGCGTCGCGCCGTGGATCAGGAGAGGCGGGCAGGCTTGTTCGTCCTCACCGGATCGGCGACACCACCCGTCACCCCGAAGCATTCGGGCGCGGGTCGCATCGTCCACGTGCGCATGCGACCATTTTCCCTTGCCGAACGGGGTGTGGCGGAGCCGGCGGTCACGCTGCGCGACCTGCTGGCCGGGGCTGACCCCGAGGTGTCCGGCGCCACCGCCGTCGGCATCGCCGACTACGCCGAGGCGATCGTGACGGGTGGCCTGCCGGGGCTGCGCGGGGTCCCGGCCAGGTTCCGGCGGGCGGCGTGGGACGGCTACCTGGCCGAGATCCTCGACCGCGACCTCCCCGAACTCGGGCGCGCGGTGCGCCGCCGGGACACGCTGCGGGCCTGGCTGCGGGCCTACGCGGCGGCCACCTCGACCACGAGCTCGTACACCGCGATCCTGGATGCCGCGACACCCGGCGACACCGACAAGCCGACGAAGGTCACCGCCCTGGCGTGGCGCGAAGCGCTGTCCCGGATGTGGCTCCTCGACCCGCTGCCCGCCTGGGACGATCCGCTGCACCACCTCTCCCGCCTTGGGGCCGCGCCGAAGCACCACCTGGCGGATCCGGCGCTGGCCGCACATCTGTTGGGCGTGACCGCGGAGACGCTGCTCACCCGGCCGACGACGGGCCGCGACATCATCCCGCGACAAGGCACGCTGTTCGGGGCGCTGTTCACCTCGCTGGTCACCCTCAGCGTCCGGGTGTACGCCGAACCGCTCGACGCGCGCGTGAGTCATCTGCGGACGAAGGACGGCGACCACGAGGTCGACCTGATCGTCACCCGTCCCGACGGCAAGTGCCTGGCCATCGAGGTGAAGGCCACGCCGGAGGTCGATTCGATGGACGTGCGACACCTCCGGTGGCTGCGCGACAAGCTGGGGGACGACCTGCTGGACGCCATCGTGGTCAACACCGGCCCGGCCGCCTACCGGCGGCGTGAGGACGCCATCGCCGTCGTCCCGGCGGCTCTTCTGGGTTGA
>WQUE01000173.1 GCA_009785885.1 Actinomycetes bacterium | reverse complement strand
GAGTCTCAGAACGCGGCCTTGTTCTTCCAGTCCGGGTCGAAGACGCCGCCCTCGGCGACGTAGATGTAGTCGCGGTAGCTCTCGGCCAACAGCACGGGCGGCACCTCGTCCAGGGTCAGCGTACGCGAGCGCCCCGACTCGAACGTCAGATCGGTGACGGCGGCGGCGATCTGCTCCTCCGGCACGTAGCTGCCGGTGAAGGAGATCACCACGCGGATGCCGACCGACTGGTATGTCTTGAAGTACTCGCTGAACCAGCCGCCGTCCTCGGCCTGCGAGCGCGCGTAGCCGCGCTTGGTGGCGCGTCCTCGGATGGTGAACGAGTCGGACAGCCAACCGCGATGGTCGGTGATCTCGGTGGCCCCGGGCGTGAACGCCGGTCCGCCGGACTCGAACTGGCCGAACAGCGGCGTCACCTTGTAGTCGCCAAGGTGCGTCCGCCAGGCTGCAACCTCCGCCTCCGACATCGTCGACGCGTGGGCCAAGCCGACTCTGGCGTCGTCAGCCAGCGTCACGGCCTCGTCGTCGGCGTCAAGCAAATCGCCCTCGACGGTGGGACGGAACAGGCACCGTGCCGGCGTCTCCGGGTTCTGCACCCAGACGAGGCTCGACAGCAGGTGCTTCATGACGGGGTGGGCGAACAAGTCCTCGCGCCACGACACCGCGTCCCACGTGCGACTGGTGCACATGGCCTCGAACAGGCGGGCCGTCTGCAGGTCAACCACCTGCTTCAGCTCCTTCTTCGAGACGGTCAGCTGTGCCCGCGCCTGCTTCACCAGCTCAGCGTCGTCGGCAGAGGCCGGCGCCGGCAACGCCTTGACCGGCTTGCCGTCCGCGCCCGACAGCTCGATGCCGTACGCACCAGTCTTGGCGTTGCACCCGATGCGGCCGACGAACTGCCGCGGCCCGTAGTCCAGCGTCAACAGGCCGTCGTCCTCGAAGCCGGCGGTGGGTATCGTGCGATCGGCCAGCTCGTCGGGCGTCCAGCCCTTGCGCTCGGCGATCTGCTCGACGAACTCGACCGCCTTCGCCTGCACCGTCGCCTGCTTGTGGCGCCGCGCCACCTGCAACACCAGCTGTATCGCGGCCGGGTCGTCGTTGGGGGAAGCGGCCGTGATCAGGGCCTCGACCTGCGCGCGCCGCTGGCCGTGATCGCGGATGTAGCGCTGCACCGCCTGCAGCACGTGGTGGCCGGGCGCGCCGCACGTCAGCGCCAACAGGCCCTTGCAGCTGATCGCGCTGCCCAGATACTCGCTCATCTTCTCCTTACGCACCTCTTCGAGCACCTGGTCCGGGGTACGGTCGGCCCTTTCCTTGGTGTAGTCGTTCTTGCTGCGCTTGTACCAGTCCTGGTACTGCTGATACCGCCTCGGGCCCTCCACCGCAGCGTAGGCGCGCGCCTCCTCGTCCGTCGCCGTGCGGGTGTCCTGGGCGATCCAGGCGTCCAGCACGAAGCTGCCCAACTTCTGCTGCGATTCCTTGTCCAACAGCGACACGTAGATCGGGATCAGCCCGGCGCCGGCGGGGTCCTTCATCTTGACGGCCAGGGTGGCCCACCAGCGGATGGTGTCGGCGTCCACCGGCGCGCCGTCGGCCCAGCGGACCGCGGGCAGCATGGGCACCCACTCCATGTCGGTCGGCGGCTTGCCCTTGAGTCCCTTGGCTGCGGCCGCGGCCAGCGCGGCGGGGGTGAGGAAAGACGAGATGTCGCTGCCCAACCGGTTGAGCGCCGAGAGGATGGCGGCCTGCACCGGTTCATTGCGCTCCACCCTCAGGCGGGCCTGCAGCTCTTCGGCCGCATCCGGGTCGCCGAGGCGCCCCAACCAGGCGGCCGCCGAAGCCCGCACGTCGGCCGACGAATCCGACAAGCCCCGGATGGCCAGCAACCCCGCCCGGGTGTGCCTGGCCAGCAGTTGCTGCGCCTCCAGCCGGTTGGTCTTGCCGGTACCGAGGGCGATCTCGGCCAGACGCGGCACGTACTGCGGCGGCAGCGCCGGAAAGGTGTCGAGTATCTCGATGGCCTCGCTGACACTGCCCGCGTCCCCGTAGTTCCGGCCGGCCGGCGAGGGGCGCAGTCCCAGCACCTGCTCCAGCAACAGCGGATGCTCCAGCAGATAGGGCCACTTGTTCTCGGGTGAGATGTCCCTGCCCCACCAGCCGAATACGAGTTGGGCGATCTCGGATGCCGGGTCGGCCACGCCGACGGCCGTGGCGGCCCGCAGCAACAGCCGTAGGTCGACGTCGATGTCGCAGTAGTTCGAGACGCCCCACCAGCTGATGTACCGCCGGCCCTTGCGCTCCTGCATCGTCAACCGCATCGCCGGCAGCAGCCCGAGGCCCTTGACCTGGCGCAGCACCGGCCCGAGTTGCTTGACCGCCTCCGGCGGCGATTGCGTGGCGCCGTTCAGGTAGTCGCGCAGCCGCTGGATGTCGCCCGCGCCCATGCGGGACGCATAGGCGATGGCCGACTCGAACGTCTTGATATTGGATTTCTGCCAGGAATAGGGCGACTTCAACACCTTGAGATCGGCCACATCCTTGCGCATGCGCTCGACCCACGGCGGAATCGCCGCCAGGAGCTGAGCGTCGAACTCGTCCCCCAACGGCGCAGTGTCCAGCGGCTGGCACGGCGGCGCCTGAAGCGGTACCTCCATCTCGACCGGAGCGCCGACTGCGTCCGCCCGCCGCAGCGCCGCGTCGATCAGATCGGCCAGCTTGCCGGAAGCCTCGGGCAACCGCTGCTCCAGCACTGCCCGCCCGGCTTGCGAGCGGGCCAGCAGATCGACGACGCCGCCGACGTTGGCCGGGCTGCCGGTGCCAAGGGCGGCTTCCAGCACCTTGATGCGGAACTGCTCGGGCAGGCCCGACATCACGCTCAGCGTCTTCTCGCGCACCTGCTTGGACGATGCGACCGCCAGGACGCACAGCAGGGCCGGCACGCGCTCGCCGAGGCCGGGCGTCGACGTGACGACGTCGAGGGCGTTCAGCTTCCCCTCCAGCGACGCCTTGGCCACCGCCGTCATGAAGGTATCCGGCTGCTGCAGGGCGCGCTCGGCGGCGCCGGGCATGGGCCGCAACTGACTGTTGTATCCGACGCCGCCCTCGACCCAGACCCGGAACAACAGCGCCGCGACATCCTCGGACGCGACATCGTCGGCGAGGATCAGGGATGCGACGAAGTCCGCCGTCCAGGGCTTGTCGCCACAGATCCGGCTCTCGGCGGTGGTCAGGTGGGCCAGCCAGGGCGGCACGTCCGCCAGGCGCTTCAAGTCGAGACTGCCATACGCGGCGGCGAAGCGTCCGAACCGCACCCACTGCTCGCTCGTCAGCGCCGAAGGCTTGGTCATCAGCTTGTGCATCGCGATGTTCTGCTTGCCGGCGTCCCAACCGGGCACGACCTTCTTCACGGCCTTCTCCTGGTCGTCCGGCCAAAACCAGACCTGGATGCCCAGATTGCTGCCCAGCAGCCGCCGGATTGGGTCGGGCGACTTGGTCACCACGGACAGGATCTGCGGATCGCTGCCTTCGGCGATGTACGCCACGACGCCCTCGTACAGGGAAGACGACTCGGCCTTCAACACCTGCAGAACGTTGATCAGGGGCAGCGGGGCGGCGGACAGGCCCAAACCGGCTTTCATTTTCTCGAACATGACGACTCCTAGGGTTGGGAAGCGTCCACTCTATGTCAGCCGAAGGCGTCATCCAGCATTGACAAACGGTCAGCAATTAACTGAACTCGCAGCAGGGCATCCGGGTCGGCGGCGCCATCCAGCGCGAGCAGCGCACCGGCCAGGGTGGTCAGCGCCAGATCGGAGGCCTGCTGCGCCAGGCTCGTCACACGCGCCACCTGGCCGGGGCTCAGCCGCAGGCGGCCGGTGGCCGCGACGTCGAGGCACAGGTCGCGCGCGTCGTCGCACAGGCCCCTGACCGCCGAACGTGATGGCACGGATGTCATACGGGCGGCATCGGCCCGGCGCCGCCGCGCCTGCCACCAGCGGGCCAGCAGCCCCGTGGTCTTGCCCGGCAGGGCCGCGAAATCGAGATTGACTAACGTGGGGCCGGCGGGATCGCGAAGGAACACGGCTACCGGCCGCAGGGTACCGCCGGACCCCCGGCAGGCGAGCACGAACTGCACGGGCTTCTCCTCGATCGCCAGCAGGTTGTCTATGCGTCTGTCGTAGTCGCCGGCGATTGGCTGCCGCAACTCGATGCGCACGCCGTCGGCGCCAGCCATCGGCCACACCAACTGTTGGGCCGGCTCGTCGATCGTCATGGCATCGCGCCGGGCCGGCTCCAGTAGGTGGAACGACTCGGACACCCGGCCGAACCGCGGCGGGCGATAACCCAGACCCTGCCAGTCCGGCGCGACGATGGCCCGGAGGCTCGCCTCCGTGAAACCACCGTCCCGGACGACCCGGTCGGCTGTGGGTGACAGCGAGCCATCGGCGGCGACGCGGGGGCCGAGCAACCGGAACGGCCCGTCCAGCACCGACAGGGGCGCGCCCCAGAAGTACGGGGCGTCCGCCGATCGCGCGAAGCCGGCATCGACGCCCGCCGGGCGCGACGTCGTGACGCTGCGGAACTGGGCGGATGTCGCGTCCCACAGGAACAGCGTGACGCCGCGGGCGCCCGACTCGGCCACCCACCACTGCGCCCCCAGCGGCACGAGCTCGAGGTCGTCGGCAACATCAAACGACCGGCGGACGTCGCCCACCAAGCCCGGCAGTGCCTGAGGCGTCGCCTCATCCAGCGCCCTGGTCAGCGCCCAGACACGCGCGAGGGCCGCGGCGGCGGCGTCCTCCGGCGTGTCGTCGTCGTGCGCGGCCAGGCCGTCCGTCAGGCCGGCGGCGGCCGCGATGAAGCGGGACAGCAGCGGCAAGCCGGTTGCCCGCGCGGAGACTCCGAGCGCGCCCAGACGATCGGCTGCCTCCGGCGTGACGTGCGACAGCCCGGCACCCAGCATGGCCGCGACGCACGCCCGCACCTCTTCGCCTAGGTCGCGCTGTGCAGTCGTCAGGGAGGCGGTGGTCGCGGCGTCGGCGCCACGTTCCGTCTTCCGGCCGGTGGTCACCTCGGCGGCGGGATCGAGGGACGGCGCGTCGGCCGGCGCTTCCAGCCCCGCCGCGATGGCCTCGTCCCGGACGAACATCGCGGCCACCAGCACATGCAGACAAGCCCCGGTCGCGGGGCAGGGGCAGCGGGCGGCGCCGGGCCCCTTGGCGTCGAGCCGGACGACGACGTCACCCACCTTGACGGCCCCACCCTTTTCGCCGCAGGATTCCCACGACGGCGGCTCGGTGGCCGCGATCTTGACGGCGCGGCGCACCAGGCCGGCTCCGGCCAGCTGCGCCAGCGCCTCGTCGTCGTAACCGTGGTAGACGCCCCGCCAACTCATCGGGCTCATCGGGTTCACTGAGTTCACTAGGCCATCACCTCGCCCAGCCACTCGGCGAACCGGTCGGGTGTCAATGCCGCGATCTGCATGCCGCGGTCGGCCAGCATACCGCCGACGCGGGGGTCGTACCGGGCCTCGGCCTGCTCGTCGAGGGCGGCCAGCCCCAGCAGCTTGACGCCCGCCTCGCGCAGCCGCGTGACCGTGGCCATCAACTGCGGCACCGAGCCGCCCTCCTCGAAGTCGCTGATCAGCGCCAGGACGGTGCGCGACGGCTTCGTGATCAGGCTCTCGCAGAAGCCCAGCGCCCCGGCGATGTCGGTGCCGCCGCCCAGCTGCGCCGTCATCAGCACCGCCACCGGGTCGGCAGCCAAGTGCGTCATGTCGACCACGGAGGTGTCGAACAGGATCAGGCGGACGTTGACGCCCGGCAGCCCGGCCAGGATCGAAGCGCAGACCGCCGAATACAGCACCGACGACGCCATCGAGCCAGACTGGTCGACGCACAGCACCACGTCCCACGGCAGCGAGCGCTTGACACGGGCATTGAAGAGCACGCGCTCGATGCCCAGCTTCTTCGTGGCGGTGTCGTAGCGGGACAGGTTGGCGGCGATGGTGCCCCGCCAGTCGAAGTTCGCCGCCACCGGCTGCGCCGAGCGGCGCGTCCGGTCGCGGCGTCCCAGCAGGTTCTGCGTGAAGGTGGCCCGCACGCGGGCCACGATCTCGGCGACGACGCGGCTGATGACTTCGCGCAGCCCGGCCTCCAGGTTGGCGTCAAGGGAGCCCCGGATGTTCAGCAGGGCCGCACCCAGCTGCGGGCTGGGCTCCATGGCTGCGGCGGCGCCCGGGTCCGCCAGCAGCTGCGTCATGCCGTACCGTTCGATGGCCTGGGTCTGCAGGCGCTCGAACGTCGAGCGGGGAAACAGCTGGCGGGTGCGCTCGAGCCAGGTGATCGCGTTCAGCGCGGATGGGTCGAGCGACCCGCCGGACCCCGGCGTCATCCGGTGCCCGCGCTCGGCGTACTCGCGGTCGTACAGGTAACCCAGGGCGTGCTCGAGGTCGGCGTCTGTGCCGGTCAGGCTGGTATTCGCCGCCAGCGAACGGTCGGCGTAGCGGCCCAGGATCAGGCGCCAGCGACGGGCCCGCTCCCGGGCAGCGGCACTGTGTACCTCGTCGTCAGGCATGCGTCACCTCCGCCCAGCTCTCCAAGCAGTCGTCGCGCAGCCAGTCGGTCAGCTGCCGTTGCAGCGCGACGCCGCGGGCCAGATCGCCCGCACTGAAGTTCGAGACCGTGGCGATCTGTTCGGCGTTGAGCCCGGTGCTTTCGGCGATCCTGGACGCCAGGGCCGCCGTCTCAAACGGCTTCAACCAGGTGAAGCAGCGCCGCAGATCCGGCAGGAGGGCAAGGAAGGCATCGGGGCTGAGACCCACGATCGCATCGTCGACAGCCTCGAACAGCTCCGGGGTGTGCAGCAGCAGGTCGGGGGCGGCCCGCATCCAGCCGGCCAGCCGCCGCACCGTCAGCTCCGGGTCGGCGCCCGGCCCGAAAGAGGCCTGCAGCCAGGCCCCCATATCGTCGTCCCCGATGTCACCGTCAGCGGCGGCCAGCGCGTAGAGGGCACCCTGAACGCCAGGCGACGTCGCCCCGTCGCCGCGCGCCCGCGCCAGCGCCCGGCGCACGGGCTGCCAGTCGTCGGCGCCCATCTGGCGACCCAGGTCGCGCACAGCCAGCAGCGTGACCACCGCCTGGTCCTCGTCCTCCTCGGGTGTCGCGCGCAACCCGTCGATCAGGTACGCGATCTGCGGCAGGGTCTTGCCAGCGAGTGCGAGCAGGCGCTCGGGGCGCGGCAACTCCAGCATGTCGCGGACCTGCCAGAGCCCCAGCAGCCGGGCCGCCGCAGCGACGACGGACCGCAGCGACGGATCCTGCTCGATGAGATCGGCCAGCTTGCCCAGCAGCCTGTCGAGCGGCTGATCCAGCCCGACAGCCGCCGCCTGCGCCACGATGGCGCCCACCGCGCCGGCCGAGCGGCCCGAGGCGGCGTCGGCCTCGGCGGCCTCCAGGCGGGTCGTGGCGGCCTCGGCAAGCGTGGCACCTTTGTCCGCCAGCCCGATCAGCGCCACCTCGACCAGGGGCGTCCAGGCGTACTGCCATTCCTCGAACAGGCGGCCCAGCCCGACGCCGGCGATGAAGTCGGGGCCGGCGGTCTTCGTGGCGAAGCCGGTGCCGAGGTACGACATCAGTGCCAGGAACCGGCTGCGCCGGCGGGCGGTGCCGCTGCGGTGCAGGTCGAGGCTGACTGTACGGCGGGCGGCATCCGTGACGACGAATCGCAGCTTGGCCGCCTGATCGCGGGCTTCGGCGAGGATCGGCGGGGCCGGCGAGTCGTCCGGGACGACGCCAAGCGCGGTTCCGCCGAACACCTTCGCGACGGCGTCGCGCACCGCCGGCGCGGCGCCCGTCTCGCCGCGGACGAAGCACGAGCTGCAGGCGTCCAGCACGTCGACGCGCCCCGGCCAGGCATGTCCGCGCAGGTCGGCCAGCCGCTGTGCCTGCAGTGCGGCGGCCATCACCTCGGGCGTCGAGATCAGGTCGGCGGTGCCGGCCGCGTTCACCGCGCGGGCGATGTCGACCAGGCAAGGAGTGACGATCGCCGATGGGTCGGCCGCCTCCCACGTCCGCTGGTAGTAGCCCGGGGCCGGAATACCGGCACCGTAGCCGCGCAGCCCGTCCAGACGGGTCAGGTCGTACCGGATCAGCCAGGCATCCTTCGCCGGCCTCGCCGGGTCGGGCGCCGGTGGCAGCTGAATCCGTCGCCGCTTGGTCTCCGCGTCGTCGCTTCCCAAAGCCTCGACCAGCGCCAGCGTGTGGAAGGCGCCGGTGACGACCACCAGCGGCCCGGCCGCCCTCCACTGCGCGATGCGGGCCTCCATGGTGGCCTCGCGCCGCAGTGTGCCGTCGGATTCCAGCACCTCGGGCTCGTAGTCGAGGCGCGCCAGCGAGCTCCAGACGAAAGTCTGCTCGAACAGGTCCTGGGCAGTCTGTGTTCCCAGCTCGAACAGCTGCTCCCACAACTCGTCATGGTCGCGGCAGTGCTCGCGCGCCGCCAGGGATGCCAGGGTGCGGCTGTGTGCGAAGTAGCGCTCGCTCTGCAGCGTGCGCGCCAGATCGTCGCCCGGCCCGTCCCTGTCGTATGGCGCGTCGATGAAGACGGCTGGCACGCCAAGATCGGCCGCCTCGCGCAACGCCACCCACTCGGGCGAGAAGTCGGCCAGCGGGTAGAGCGTGCTGTGCGTGTCGTCGCCGTCGCGGTGCAGGCCCAGGATCGCCACCGGCGGCCGCGTGACGGGGTCTTGCAAAGCTGCCATCAGCGGCGCATACGTCTCGGGCCCCTCGATCAGCACCGCCGCCGGGTTCACGTCCCGGATCAGCGCCCGGACGGCCCTGGCGCAGGCCGGGCTGTGGTGGCGGATGGAGGCGAACCACACCCCCCGGCCCGTCAGGGCGCGTCGCAGATCAAGCGCCCGGGCCAGCCTCGGAGGCGGATCTTCGAACGTCATCGCCTAGTTCCACAGCGTCTTGGCCGCAGCCTGGAACTGCTTCCAGTTGGCGCTCGACCGGGCTCGCTCGCGCACGACATTGTCGACCCAGAAGCGCAGGCGCTTGGCGTCCTCGGCGCTGTCCTTCATGGCCACACCGGCCAACTGGTGGGCGATCTCGGCCGGCGTCAGCTTGCCGTCGCCCAGGTATCTGGCCTCCATGGCGGCGGCGAAGGCGACATTGACGGCCTCGGCGGTCGACATCACCGTCTCGGGGCGCTTCAGCGCGGTGCCGTCCTCGGTGGCGCCCGCCCGCAGCTCGCGGAAGGCCGTCACCAGCAGATCGATGACGTCCGGGCCGACCGTCACCTCGGAGCGCCTCGGCCCGAGGTCGGCGTCCAGCTGGCGTTGCACCAGTTCGATCTCGAAGGCCTTATCGGCGATCGGTTTGACGGTCTCGAAGTTGAACCGACGCTTCAGGGCGGCCGACATCTCATTGACGCCGCGGTCGCGTAGGTTGGCCGTCGCAATGATGTTGAAGCCCGGTCGGGCGCTGACCCGGGCGTCGGAGCCGAACTCCGGAATCATGATCTGCTTCTCGGACATGATGGAGACAAGGGTGTCCTGCACCTCTGGCACCGCGCGGGTGATTTCCTCGAAACGCACGATCTGTCCGGCCCGCATGCCCTGGTAGACGGGGGACGGCACCAGGGCCCGCTCCGTCGGGCCCTCGGCCAGCAGCAGGGCGTAGTTCCACGAATAGCGGATGTTGTCCTCGGTGGTGCCCGCCGTGCCCTGGATCGTCAGGTTCGAGTTGCCGGAGATGGCAGCCGCCAGCAGCTCAGACAGCATAGACTTCGCCGTCCCGGGCTCGCCGACCAGCATGAGGCCCTGCTTGCCCAGCAGGGTGACGATCGCCCGATCGACCAGCGCGTCGTCGCCGTAGAACTTGCGGGACACCTGGGCTTTCTCGTCGCCGATGATGAATGACCGCACGGCCCTGGGCGTCAACCGCCACCCCGGGGGCAGGGTCTGCCCAGTCAGGGAATCCCGCTCGCGCAGCCTTGCCACCTCGTCGGCGTATTGCTGCTCGGCGGGCAGCCTGATCGCGTCGTCGCCCATGATGATTCCCTTCAAACGACTCCAGTCTATGCGGTGGGCGAGGGATCGGCCGACGGCCTCATGATCGGTGGATGCAGACGGCGCGGCTGTACTCCAGCGCAGATGGCCCACGAGAGAAGAGAGCCCATGATCCTCGACCTGACCCTGGCCCGCCCCAGCCTGGACCACGCCGACGAGATCGCCGCGCTGCGAGCCGAGTTCCTCACCGAAGCGCCCCACATTCCCGGCGGCAGCCGCCTGGAGGACTTCGACGACCCGGCCGACTGGATCGACTACTGCGCCGCTCGCCAAGACCCGGCTACCGTGCCCGACGGCTTCGTCCAGGCCGACCTGCGATGCCACCAACCAGGCCAGCCAGCACACCATCACCTCCGGCGGCGGGGTGTACGAACGCGACACGTACGACGCTGACCGAGGCGAAACCATGCGGCGCTACTGGATCGCCTTGTGAGCAGTCTGCGAGGATGTCACCAGAACAGTCAGCGACCCAGGGAAAGACCGACACAGCAGGCCGTGCCAGGACAGCGGTATACAATTGTTCGCGCGGCGCCATACACCACGGGTTCCCGAGGTCTCCCATAGGCTGGGGTATGGATGGCCCTGCGAGAGGAGCCTGGCGTGGATGATGACAAGTCGCTGCTCTACGCCTGTGTCATCGACGACCTGGCGCTGATTCGGCAACGCCTGGCTGGCGTCACACATGCCCAGTTGAAGCAGGCAACCCAGGACCATGGCACACCGCTGCACGCGGCAGCTTTAGTCGGGAACCGGACGGCCGTGGACCTGTTGCTGGCAGCCGGTGCGGACCTCGAACGGGGCAACTTCGTTCACGACAACGCCATGCTGACCTGTGTCGAGAAGGGCAAGCTCGACATGGCCCGTTACTTGCTGGAGAAGGGCTCCAACCCGACGCGGAAAGGCTGCCAGAACCGCGACGCGCTCAACAAGCTGGTGCTGTGCGCCTGGGACCGGGACTTCGCCGACTATCTGCTGACCCTTGGCTTGGACGTGAACACGACCGCTGTCGACAAGCAGAACCTGCTGGGCGATGCGGCGAGCATCAACAATGTCGACGCGATCGACTGGCTCCTGGCACATGGCGCGAACCCGGACCACTTGAACGATGCGCTCAGTGGCGCCATCTGGTACAACGCTGTGGATGCGGCCGCCTTGCTGCTGGACAAGGGAGCCGACCTTGATGCGATGTATGCGGCGGCGAAGGCCATCCGCAAGAGCATCTACCACTGGACGGCGATCAGCGAGCACCGGGGTCCGATGATCCGTTTCTTGATCGCGCGAGGCGTCGACTTCTCAAAGGTCCCGCCACGCCCAGTCTCCGCGACGACCGGCACGACCAAACTCTGTCCTCTTGACTACGCCAAGGAACGTCTCGGGCTGTTTCCTCAAGCCAAGCACATCGCTGAGAACATCGCCGTGATCGAGAACCCACAAGACTGACGCGCGGCGGGCTGACACCACGTCAGTAGATGCTCACCACCACACTCATCTGGGCAGCGACAGTGTCCCGATAGAACCCGCGCAGGCCCTCGAACTCGCCAGTGATCTGCGTCCAGGCACTCCTGAACCACACTGGTCTATCACGTCAGCGGTCACAGTGGCGGGCGCGGGGCCGGTCCAGTTGGGCCGTCATCGCGTCGAACATGGCTGTTGCCCCGGTCGTGTTGGCATCGTAAACGGCGTGGACGATCACGCCCGGGGACTGAAGGCGCCGGAACGAATGGCGGCGACGACTCCGCCGTCGACGAGCAGATCGGTGCCCGTGATGAAGCTGGAATCGGGTCCGAGGAGGAAGGCGGCGGCCGAGGCGATGTCGGTGGGCGTGCCGACGCGCCCGGTGCCCGAAGCCGCGATCATGCCACGCATCATCGCCCCGGACTCCGCTGCCAGCTCCGCCTGACCCATCG
>WQUE01000172.1 GCA_009785885.1 Actinomycetes bacterium | reverse complement strand
GCCGGATCACCCGCCGTCACCATCAACGGCGCCGCCGACAAATTCGTCCCCGGCTTCGCCGGATCCGGACAATTCGGATTCGGATCCACCCCACCCGGGGTGAACGACACGGTCACCGGCGAATTGTGGATGTCCGTCAGGGCCGCCGGCGTGCCGAACAGCACCTGCCCGTGAATCCGCACATCCTCAACCACCTTGTCGGTCACGACCGTCGTCACATACCCGCCGACCGATGTGCCCGACAGCTTCGACAACGACGCCGACGTGCCACTCCCCAGGCTGAACGTCACCGGCGTGCCATCGGCCACCGCGTTGCACTTGGCATCCGTCAGGTACGCCGTCACCGT
The DNA here is from genome assembly GCA_009785885.1 of Actinomycetes bacterium. Taxonomy (GTDB): domain Bacteria; phylum Actinomycetota; class Actinomycetes; order Propionibacteriales; family Propionibacteriaceae; genus WRGV01. Next base: position 4,466 of record WQUE01000172.1, on the reverse strand, counting down.
CGACCCCGCCGGATCACCCGCCGTCACCGACAACGGCGCCGCCGACAAATTCGTGCCCGGCTTCGCCGGATCCGTGCAGTTGGGGTTCGGATCGACCGGACCCGGGGTGAACGTCACCGTCACCGGCGAATTGTGAATATCGGTCGCCACCGCCGGCGACCCGAACATCACCAACCCATGCACCTGCACAGCCTCCGCCACATCATCGGTCACGACCGTCCTCACATAGCCGCCGACCGACGTCCCCGACAGCTTCGACAACGACGCCGACGTGCCGCCACCCAGGCTGAACGTCACCGGCGTGCCGTCGGCCACCGGGTTGCACTCCGCATCCGTCAGGTAGGCGGTCACCGTCGAACCCGCCGGATCCCCCGCCGTCACCGACAACGGATTGGCCGACAGGTTGGTGCCCGGCCGCGCCGGGTCCGTGCAGTTGGGGTTCGGATCGACCGGACCCGGGGTGAACGTCACCGTCACCGGCGAACCGGCGATCGGCGTCGTGCCGAGCTTCGCCGACACGGCCACGTCCTCGGCGGTCTTGTCGGTCAGCGTCGCGCGCGCCAAGCCGTCGGCGTCCGTCGTGCCTGACACGACCGTCAACACCCCGTCGGTGCCATCCGCGATCGAGAAGTTCACCGCGACATTTGCCATCGGCGTGCACTCCGCATCGGTGATCAGCGCCGTGATGTTGGACGTGTTGCCCACCCGCAGGCTCGTCGGATCGGCGGACAGGTGCGTGCCCTGCTTGCCGGGCGGGCACACCGGGTTCGGGTCCGGCGCCTTGAACGTGATCGTCTGCCGGGCGACGACATCACCCGTGGCCTGGTCCACATACGTGGTGGTCACCGTGGTTGTCGCACCCAACCGAACCAGTTGGTCGGTGGCCTTCGCTGTCGCGCTCAGCGTGAACGGCACCCAGTCGGGCCCGACCTGCGTCGCCACCGACGGCGTCAGCGTCGCCGTGACGTCCGTGGACGTCGTCCCGTCGTCGTACTTGATGGTCACCGACGGGACGATCGTGTACGTCGCCGGGGTGCCGGCGCCGTACACGATGTCCTTCGTCAACACGTCCACGTAGCCCTGGGGCGTGGTGGGGGCGACGGACCAGTCCGAGCCGAAGACGGCCGCGAGGCACGCCATCGTCACAGTGGCGACACCGGTGTCGCACGCCGCCGCCAGCGGGGTGGCACCGGCTGTCCCGGACGCGTTCACGACGTTGACGTTGATGCTGTTCGCCGCGACATACGCCTTCCAGTTCACCAGGTTCGGCGCCTGCCCGTTGATGAAGTTCGCGCTCGTCCAGCCGCCGTTGTGCGCCGAGATGTCACTCAGCAGCACGATCTCCCGCTGCGCCCCATCGCGCCACGGCGCCGTCGCCGACGCGTAGTAGCCGGCGTAGATCTGCTGTTCGGGCAGATCGCAGCCGGTGTTCACCGGCAGGCCATGCTGCATCGTGTCCGCGACGTTGGCCGGCGTGAAGGTGCTGCTCAGCGGGGTGAGCGGCGTCACCCACGTGAACCGGTCCTGCTGACCGGTGACGGAGTTCGCGCAACCGAAATCGCCGAACACATAGACGCCGATCGCCACGTCCACGCCGCCCGCGTCGTTCACGTTCTTGATGAACTGGGACAGGCCCTGCGCCACCATGTCGATCCGCGGCTGCATCGACTGTGTCGTGTCCAGCACGAACACGATGTCGACCTTCGGCGCGATCGTCGTGGTCTGCATCTTGGTCGTCAGGCTCTGCGTGCCGCCCGGGCTCGGGATCGCCGCCGACTGATCCGGCTTGTCCACGATCAGGTGGCCGCTCGGGGTCCCCGGCGTCGTCGGATCGGGGACGAACGTGACCGCGATCGGGGAGTTCGACACCTCGGTCAGCACACCACTTGCCGGCACGAAGGCCGCCACACTCACCGTCTCGGACGTGGCGTCGTTGATCACCACCTTGCACGTACCGTCAGCATGGGTCACGCACGTCGCCGACGGGCCCGCCACGCCGGAGTCGCCGGTCGCGGACGCGGACGTCGTCGACGGCACCGTCACGGTCGCCGTGATACCAGGCAACGGCGTGCCGGCCGCGTCCTTCACGGTCACCGTCGCCGTCGCCGGATGAGTGATCACCGGGGTCAACGTGTTCATGCTCAACGTCGACTGCGCCGCATCCGGATTCGGGGCGTGGAACGTGATCGTCTGCCGAGCCACGACATCGCCCGTGGCCTGGTCGACATAGTCGGCCGTGACCGTCGTGGTCGCGCCAAGCCGGGCCAGATGCGCGGTGTCCTTCGCCGTCGCGCTCAGCGTGAACGGCACCGACGCCGGACCCACGTCCGTCGCCACCGATGGTGTCAGCGTTGCCGTGACATCCGTCGACGTGGTTCCGTCATCGTACTTCACGGTCACCGACGGGACGATCGTGTACGTCACGATCGTGTCGCTGTAGAGGATGGCGTTCGTCAACGTGTCCACGTACGCCGCCGTCGTGTAGGGCCACGGCGTCGTGTCGGACCCGAATGCCGTCGCCAGCTGGGCCCAACTGGTGTAGCCCGGGTCGCCCTGTTTGACGTCCGCACCTGACTCGGGCACCTGGAACCCCGATCCGTTGATGACGCTGACGTGGATGGCGTTGGCGTTGGTGTACGCCTTCCAGTTCGCCAGCGTCGGGGCCTGCCCGTTGACGTAATACTTCGTGTCCGTGCGCGTCTTCGAACCGATGTCGGTCACGAGCACCACCTCGCGCTGGGCGCCGTCGCGCCACCCAGCCGTCGCCGACGCGTAGAAGCCCGCGTAGATCTGATCCTCCGCGGTGTCGCACCCGTAGTTCGCCGGCAGACCGGTGGTCAGCGTCGTGGCCACATTCGCGGTCGTGTAGGTGCCGGTCAGCGGCGTGATCGGCGACACCCAGCTGAACGCGTCCGGCTTGCCGGTCTTGGCGCTGCTGCAGGTCAGATCGCCGAAAGCATAGACGCCGACCGCCACGTCCACCCCGCCCGCGTCGTTCACGTTCTTGACGAACTGGGCCAAGCCCTGCGACATCACGGTGATGTGCTGCATCATCGAGGTCGTGGTGTCCAGCACGAACAGGATGTCGACCACCGGGTTGATCTTCGTGGTCTCCATGGTCGTCGTCAGGCTCGCCGTGCCACCCGGGCTGGTAATCGTCGCCGACCCCTCCGGCGGATCCACGACGAGGTGTGCGGCCGGTTTCACGGGCGTCGGAGGGTCGGCCCGTGCCGGCGACAAAGCAGTCAGCGTGAATGCTGACGGCAGCACGACCGCCATGGCAAGGGCGCCGGCGATCATGCGGCGCGACGTGGATGCGGCGATGCGGTTGACTCGGAGGGTGGTCACGGGAGATCCTTCCATTGGGCGAAGCGTGGCTGGTCAGCCAGAGGGGTGACGACATTCGTCCGCACACCAGGGCGCGCGGTGACCGGGACACCGCTGGGCGGCCCGGCCGTGGGGATCGGTGGGGAGCGAATGACTGGTGGCGCGCAGGTGTGGACGCGCGTGCCCGCGCGTCCACGTCGCCCCGCAGGACCTCTTGCGGCTGTCCTCGCCACAAGAAATCGAGACCATTCCCAATCCTCCTCGCGGGCAGACGTTGCGCCTTCCGCCCCTCCACTCGATGACGCCGACTCGGCGTTTCCTCGGGTATTGCCCGGGAATGGCCTCATCTTCCGTCATCCTGCCGCAGTGGTGGGGACGCGCCCAAAACGCGTGCCGCGTCTTGCCGCACGAAACAACGCGGGCCGGATCGGCCACGTGTGGAGCACCGTGCGCACCGCCGCGGGACACATCAACACGTCTTGTCATTCACATGTTCTCGACCCAAGGCAGTGAATAGTTTCCCCTTGTTGCCACAGCGCCCGAGGTTCACCGAGCGCCGCGGACGCACGTCCATCTGCCCCATCGACACCATTAGTACGGCCACACTTCCGCCATTCATTTATGGTGATGGGGGCAATTGTCTCAGATCAGATGCGCCTCGCCCCGGCCCGACCCCAATGAGGACCGCGCCACGAAAACCGTTCCCATTGCCTTGTCGGCCCCGACAAATCGACTGAAATGCGCGCCTTTTTCGGATTGGGACGGTGCCCGCCGGTTAGGTGACGTTGCGACGACGGATTCGCGGGCGGTGTCCTGGCGCGCGTAGCTCGCGGCGTTCCCCGGCTCAAAGTATTTCTGCTATGGGCGAACGCACTGGTTGGTCGGTGGAAAGACGACGCGGGGCCGGCCCCCCAGGAAGGAGGTCCGGCCCCGCGTGCTACTCGTTCGTCAGGCGACGCCCCGCTTCAGGACGCGTTGCCCCGTCACGCTGCGCTGCCGCGTCACGACGCGACGCCGGGTCGCGGCCAGGAGCGCCAGCCCGGTCAGGACGAGCATGCCCGCCACCCCGGCCAGGCCGCTCGCCGGCAGGGCCGCGCCGCCGGCCGGGACGATCACCCGGACCAACTGCGCCGTCGCCG
>WQUE01000171.1 GCA_009785885.1 Actinomycetes bacterium | reverse complement strand
GATCGCGTCATCGAGCAGCGGGGCCATCGGGCCGAGTTCGTGGAGGACGACGAGGATCGACGTGCCCGCGGCCTTGAGCCGTCCCAGCACGGCGGCGAGGCCGGCCTGCGTGTCCAGGTCGAGCCCGGCGAGCGGCTCGTCCAGGACGATCAGGTCCGGACGGCTCGCGAGCGCCCGGGCGATCAGGGCCCGCTGGCGCTGCCCGCCGGACAGCTGCGCCACCGGGCGGTGCGCCAGGTGGTCGAGGTTGACCAATTCGAGCGCGCGGGCGGTCGCCGCGCGGTCGTCCTGGCCGGCGGGGCGGAACCACCGGCGGCGGGCGAGGCGTCCCGAGGCGACGACCTCTTCGACGGTCGCCGAGGCGACCCGGAGGCGTCCCCGCTGGGGGACGTACCCGACCCGCCACCATTCCCGGAACGCGCCCACGGGGGTACCGAACAGCTCGGCGCGGCCCGCGGCGAGCGGCACGAGGCCGAGCAGCGCGCGCAGCAGCGTCGTCTTGCCCGAGCCGTTGCCGCCGAGCAGCGCGACGGTCTCGCCGGACGTCAGTGTCAGGCCGATGTCGCGGAGCACCGGGGTGGTCCCCAGGGCTACGGATAGGCCCTCGCACGTCACGGGCGTCGAGGAAGTGATCACGATAACCATTCTCATCAGGGTGGGGGGTCAAGTCAAGGGGGACGGGGCGCGCCCCCCGGCCGAACCGGGAAGCGAACACCCTGATCACCACACCGTTGCGCAACGCGCTGACCGGTAGGATGGACCCGAAGGCCGCACTCGACGCGTGACGGACAGCTCCGTGGTCGAACGGTCGCGTCGGCGCCGCGACGAAGGGGTGAGTCGATGAGGGCGAGGCGGGCGGTGGCGGTCGGCGTCCTGGCGTGGGCGATGGGCCTGGCCGGCTGCGGGCCGGCCGATCCGACGGGAGGTACGACGACCGACGGCACGACGTTCCGCAACCCGATCGAGCAGACCGGCCAGGACCCCTGGGTGGTCCAGGACGGCGACTTCTACTACCTGTCGCAGAGCCGCACGGACGGCACGATCTGGGTCACGCGCTCGGCGGCGCGCAACCTGACCCGGATGACCCACGCGGGGACGACCGTGCAGGTCTGGTCCCGCCCGCTGGCCGGCGCCCCCAACTGCGCCAACGTCTGGGCGCCCGAACTGCACCACATCGGCGATCGCTGGGTGATCTACTACGCGGCGACGACCTGCAGCGGCGACAATGCGTTGCACCGCATGTTCGCGCTGGCCTCCGACACGTCCGACCCGATGGGGACCTACCACGAGGCGGGCCAGGTGACCGACAGCGCGAACCGGTGGGCGATCGACGGGACGCGCTTCGAGTTCCGCGGACAGGCGTACTTCGTGTGGTCCGGCTGGCCCGGGACGCGCAACGGCCGGCAGAACCTGTACATCGCGAAGATGGCCGACCCGTTCACGCTGGTGGGGGAGGGCGTGCGGCTGTCCGAGCCGACCTACGACTGGGAACGCCGGGGGATGCCGATCAACGAGGGTCCGGAGGCGATCGTGACGGGCGACGCCGTGTTCCTGGTGTACTCGGCGTCGGGCAGCTGGACCAACGACTACTGCCTGGGCATGCTGACCGGGCGCGGGCCCGACCTGCTGGATCCGGCCGCGTGGACGAAGACGCCGGAGCCGGTGTTCGCGAAGACGAAGGACGTGTTCGGGCCGGGCCACGCCTCGTTCGTCCGCTCACCCGACGGCACGCAGGACTGGATCGTGTACCACTCGGCGCGCTTCTCGGGTGCGGGGTGGGACCGCATCGTGAACGCGCAGCCTTTCTCGTGGGCCGATGGTGTGCCCGTGTTCGGCTCGCCCATCTCGCCCACCACCGCGCAGCCGATCCCGTCGGGTCAGGTGCCGGCCTGACTCACGCGCAGCCGCACGCCAGCCGCAGCGCGGTCAGGTTGGACCGCATGATCTCCAGGTAGTCCCCACCCCGGGACGCTTCCGTCACGCCCTCGATCGGGTCGAGCACGTCGGTGCGCAGGCCGAGGTCGCCGGCGAGGGTGTGGGCGTAGTCGGGGCTCACGAGCGTCTCGAAGAACACGGTCGTGAGGCCGTTCGCCCGTGCCTCCTGGGCCAGCTCGCCGAGGCGGCGGGGGGACGGCTCGTCCTCCGGGCTGACCCCGGCGATGGCCAGCTGGGTCAGACCGTAGCGGCTCGCCAGGTAGCCGAACGCGGCGTGCGTCGTGAGGAACGTGGACGTGCGGCAGTCGGCCAATCCGGCCTGGAAGTCGGCGTCCAGGCTTGTCAGATCCGCCTCGAAGGCGGCGGCGTTGGTACGGTACGTCGCGGCGTGGTCCGGGTCGATCCGGGCCAGCTCGGCGGCGATGGCCCCTGCGAAGGTCGCCATGTTGGACGGGTCGAGCCAGGTGTGGGGGTCGTAGGCGTAGGCCGCTGTCGTGGTCGCACCCGATTCGCCGCCGGGTGCCTGGAGGTGCACGAGCGAACCCGTCTCCAGCACGACGGCCGGACGAGCGTTGGCGACCGCCTCGTCGATCGCGGCGTCCACGCCGGCCTGGTACACGACGAGCGACGCGGTCCGCAGCGCGGCCATCTGGCGCGGGGCGATCTCGAAGTCGTGCGGCTCCGTTCCCGGTGGGACGAGCACGCCGACATCGGCGAGGCCGCCGGCGACGCGCTGCGCGGCGTACTCCAGCGGGTATACCGCGGCGACGACCACCGGCCTGCCATCGGACGGGGCGGGACCAGCCGGTGAGGCCGTGCAGCCGGCCAGCGCGAGCGCCGCCACGAGGGCGGCCGACCCGCGCACCAGGGCGCCAGGACTGAACATGATAACCATTATCACGTGTCGTCGGGGGCTGGGCAAGTGCGCCTCCACGTCCCTCGCGCTTCCGGATTCCCCGCTAGGCTCATGCCATGGCCGGATGGGGCGCGAGGGCATGTGGAGCCGTGTGCGCGGCGACCGTTGCGCTGGCGTTGGCCGGGTGCACCGCGGATCGCGACGCAGGCGACCCGGGGGGCGTGCCCGCGACGCCCACGACGGGCGTAACGGGCGCGACGACGCCGACGGATGGCAGTCCGCCGCCGTTCCTGGTCCGTGCCGGCGGCGACACCGTCGAGGTGCGGCCGTTCACGTTCTGCTGGAGGACGATGTGTGCCGACGGGTTCCCGCTGGATCCCCCCACGGTCACCCTGGCGCCGGTGATCGACGTGTGGGCGCCCGTCGAGATGACCCGGCTGACCGCGTCGCTCGCGCCGGCCGACGAGGCGGGGGCCGATCCCTCCCCGATCACGGTGCAGTCGCTGGGGTCGGGCTGGTGGCGGGTGCATCCGGTGGCGGAGTCCGGGCAGGACTACGTCCTGGATCTGTTCGCCTCGGGACGCGGGGACATGGCGGGCCGGGTGCGCCTGATGGCGTCCTGACGCCGATCGTGGGCGCGACGTCCACCCCCGGGCTGCCGGCGCCGATTGCCGCCAAGTTAATTCGGAAGAACCGCCGGGGATGTCGGGCCAATCGGCAGAGTAAAATACTAAGCCAAACGCCGATTTCCCGCGTTCACGGCGCATCGCACGCGTCGCGGCGTTCCGGTTTGCGTGAGCAACAAAGGCGGCGTAGGCTCTCACGCGCGAGCGACGCCCGGGGTCCGGGCCAAGCCGTTCTCGGTCCGGAATTGCGGCCGTGACACGGCCTGGGAGGCAGACCGGGCCCTGGGCCGCCTCTCGTGTGGTGGTGCGCTGCCGCATCACCGCATCCTGACATGCGGATGCATCGCGCCCCTGTTTCCGACGTCGACTGATTCTTTGGTCGCAACACCAGAAAAGGAGTACTTGCCATGCCATCATTCACACACACGCCAACCCGTCGGCGGGTCCTCACGGCCCTGTCGGCCCTCGTCGTCTCCGTCGCCACGCTCGTGGGGTTCACCGGCCAGGCGAACGCCGTCACGACCAACCCGACGCCGTGGACCCTGCGGACGCCGGGCTGGTTCGAGGACTCGAACTTCGCACGCGCCCTGATCACGTCCTTCTGGTCCCCGAGCAAGGATCCGATCGGCGCGAACGACTGGGGATGCCGGCCGAGTGCGGCCCACCCCGAGCCCGTGATCCTCATCCACGGCACGTGGGAGAACGCCTACGACAACTGGAACGGGCTTTCCCCGATCCTGAAGGCCCAGGGCTACTGCGTCTTCGCCGTGAACTACGGCAACACCGGCTACCGGGCGGTGAACGCGACTGGTGACATGATCGCCTCGGCCAACCAGATCGCGGCGTTCGTGAACCGCGTCGTGTCGTACACCGGCGCGAAGCACGTCGCGCTCGTCGGCCACTCCCAGGGCAGCGCGCAGGCCCGCTACGTCGCCAACCTGCTCCTTCCGGCCGGCCTGGTCACCAAGGTGATCGCGATCACGGCCACGAACCACCAGACGACGCTGTCGGGCATCACCAGCCTCGGCAACATGCTCGGGCTCACCGGCATCGGCTTCTCGGTGCTCAATGGGATCAGGATGCCGTCGGCGGTGCAGCAGGCGGTCGGCTCGTACTCGCCGTTCTACACGAATCTGAATGGCAAGGGTGAGACCCGTCCGGGCATCGCGTACACGAACATCGAGACGAGGTACGACGAGGTCGCCACGCCGTACACGGTGGGCTTCCTCACCGCCGGCCCCGGCGCGACCGTGGACAACATCCTGATCCAGAACATCTGCTCCTCCGACTACTCGGAGCACGTGGCGTTGTCCTACTCGAAGAACGTGGCGCAGGTCGTCCTGAACAAGCTCGACCCCGACCACCCGCACGCGATCCGGTGCTACTACCAGACCATC
>WQUE01000170.1 GCA_009785885.1 Actinomycetes bacterium | reverse complement strand
GGGTTCTGCTCGACGAGATCGGCCCACCACGATTCGCCGTCCTCATAGCCGGCGGCCGCGGCCAGCTCGCCGATGGGATCGGTGTGGCGGAGCGTGCGTTGTGCGACGGCGGGGCTCGACGTGTCGCCGGCAGTGCTCGACGGCGTGTCTTCGTCACCTGGCGTCGGGGCGTCACCCGGCTCGTCAGGGGTCCGAGACTCCACCTGGGCGACACTCGGCAGGTCGATGAACTCGACCGGGACGCCGTGACGGACGGCCCAGCAGGTGGCCTGGTATTCGGGCGAGTACTCCGCGAACGGCCAGAAGGCAGTCCGCGACGGGTCACCGGCGGGGTAGGCCAGCAGGGCGACTGGAGGCTTCATGGCCGGGTCGGCCAGCAGGGGCAGGATGGCGGTGGCGTCGGACGGTCCCTCGATCAGCACGCGGCGCGGGCGCAGCTCGTCCAGCGCCGCGACCAGCGCGGCGGCCGAGCCCGGCCCATGGTGCCGGATGCCGAAGTAGGAGACCGGCGCCATGTCACAGGCTCTCGGTCAGCGCGGCGTAGTAGTCGGAGAAGCCCGGACGCTTCTTGAGCGCGGTCTCCAGGTACTCGGCGAGCACGGCCGAGTCTTGCACCGGATCCTTCACGATCGCGCCGACCATCGAGTCGGACAGCTGCTGCGGCGTCAGGTTGGCGTCGTTGAACCAGGCCGACTGCGACAACCCGCCGATCATCGTGGCGATTGCCTCGGCGGTTGATAGCGTCGAGCTGGGCGTCTTGCACGTCGTCTTGCCGTCCTCGGTGCGCCCCGACCGCAGCTCGCGGAAGATCGTCAACACCCGGGTGATCTCGTCGTTCACGTTGCGGGGCAGCGGCAGCGACAGATCGGTGGCCTGCTCGGCCACGCGCCGCGACACGATGGACACCTCCTCGTCGAGGTCGTCCGGCAGCGGCAGGACCACGACGTTGAAACGCCGCTTGAGGGCGCTGGACAGCTCGTTGACGCCCTTGTCGCGGTTGTTCGCCGTCGCGATCACATTGAACCCCCGCACCGCCTCGACGGCGGTGTTCAGTTCCGGGATCGGCAGGATCTTCTCCGACAGGACGGTGATGAGCGTGTCCTGCACGTCCGACCCCATGCGGGTCAGCTCCTCCAGGCGGACCAGCTTGCCGTCCTGCATGGCCCGGAACAGCGGGGTCTTGACGATGGCGTCCTCACTGGGACCGTGGGCCAGCAGCTGGGCATAGTTCCAGCCGTAGCGGATCTGGTTCTCGTCGGTGCCGGCGGTGCACTGGATGACCATTGTGGAGTCGCCGGTGATGGCGGCGGCCAGATGCTCCGACACCCACGACTTGGCCGTGCCCGGAACGCCGAGCAGCAGCAGAGCCCGGTCGGTGGCCAAGGTGGCGATGGCCGTCTCCATCAGGCGTCGGCTGCCGACATACTTCGGCGTGATGACGGTGCCGTCGGCCGACTCGCCGCCCATCAGGTACGTCAGCACGGCCTTCGGTGTCAGCATCCAGTTCTGCGGTTTCGGGCCGGCGTCGCCCTTGGCGAGCGCCGCCAACTCGGCGGCGTACTTCTTCTCGGCGGTGAGGCGGAGGACTTCGGGCATCATGTCTCCTTGTCGGATTGGGTGAGGGCGAGGTTGAAGCGTAGCGGGCTCAGCCAGGGATCGTGCGGGCGGACACCGGCCTCGATCAGCCGGTCCAGCACGGCGGCAGCCGCCGCCGGTGTGCAGACGAAGCTCAAGGCGAACAAGTCTTGTCGCTCGTCGGCCTCGAGTCTTGCCACCATGGCGTCCAATGCGTGGCAGCGGATCACGGCGGCTGGTTCGGCCAGGTCCGGCTCCAGTTCCGCCAGGAGGTGCAGCGCGAACCGCCTGTCGCTCTGGGACTTGTTGAGCAAGGTTTCCATCGCCAGGCGGCGCGTCGCTGACGTGGCGCGCGGGAGCAGGTCCATCGCCGACGCTGGCCGCTTGCGCACCAGGCGCCGGGCCAGACGATCGGCCTGGGCGTCGGTGCCGGTGAGCGCGACGAGGCCCACGAACGCCGACGTCGCCTGTTCGTCGAGGTCGGCGCCGTCGATCAGGTCGTCCGGCTCGATGCCCAGGGCGGCGGCCAGGTCGGCGACCGTGGCGTGTTCCATCAGCTCGTTGCGCCGCTGGCGCTGGGCGTTGGTCTTCGTCGGTGCGGCCGTGACGCTCACCGTCTTCTTCAGCGCCCCCGCGACGCCCACCTTGAAGAAGCCCGCCAGTTCTGCGAGGTCGGTTTCCTGGCCGGCGCCGACACCGAGGCGGCCAAGCAGCGACGCCGCCAGCGCCTTGACCTTGGGCGACCTGTCCGTGGCGAGGCCGGACAGGAATGACACGTCGTCCGGGCCGAGGCTGACCTGCAGCACGCGGACGAGCGCCAGCCTCGCCTCGGCTGATTCACCGGCGAGGTGGCCGGCGATCAGATCGCGGGCCCGGCCCGGCTCGTCGCCGCGCATAGCCTTCAGCGCGGTGATCCGGGCCCCGGGCGTGCTGTATGGCCAGGTGTCGTCGGTGAGATCGTCCGCGGTGACCGCCTCACCCGCGATGCCACGAACCCAGTCCTGCCAGGGCAGATAGGTGTCGGGTAGATCCTCGGTCGAGGCCGCCGGGAACCAGTCGAGCGGGTGGGCCCGGAAGCCTCGCGCGTCGGCCATCTGAAGGCCCTTGGCGCACCAGCCCTGGGAAGCGAGGGCACGGAAGAGCGGGCGGGCGGCGTCCGGCATCGGCAGCCTGACAAGCGGTGGAAGGTCGGGCCGGGTGCTGACGGAGGCTGGCGGGACGGGGCGCAGAGCCACGTCGCGCAGCTGGCCGGTCAGTGCCAGTAGGCGTAACTCGGCCTGCGTGGGGTCGGCGTCGGCGAGCAAAGACTGCCATTCCTCGGGGGCTTGGGGGACGGCCGAGGCGCCTGTCAGCCAACAGTCCCGCAAGCTCGGGTAGACGTCGTCCGCGGCGATCATGCGAAGTACCCCCTGCCGAACGGTGTTTCGCCCGCCAACAGCGTGAGGCGCGCGCCGTCCCAGATGCCGATGGAGGCCGGCAGCGGCATGCCAAGGATCTGCGGCAACGCCTGCCGCAGGGAATCGGCGGCGATCGGCAAGCCGGCGCCCGAATCGGCCCGCCACCAGGTGGCGTCGCCGGCGGTGACGACGCGGCCGGGCGGCAGAAGCAGGGGAGTGTCCTGCTGCCAAGGCACGACCTCGAGAGTCTTGCAGACGTCCGCCAGCGGATCGTCGCCTGTGGCCGCCGGCCACGGCCGGCGGTCCGCTGCCTCGCGCATGTCCAGGGCGAGCGCCCGCAGGGGAGCGTGTGACGGGTAGTAGACCATCGTGGCCTCGTACTGGGTGCCGGTCGTGAAGGAACTCTCGGGACGCCCCGACGAGGCGGGGTAGAAGTCGAGCAACAATGCGAACCGCGGTGCTGTGTCGTCTGCGTCCAGGCGTAGGAACCAGGCCGAGTGCGACACCAGCCCGTCCCGCCGGTTGCGAATCTGCTCGCCGAGCACCTCCCAGCGTCCCGTCACGCGCGGCGCCTCGGGGTTCGCCAGCACGTCGTCGCGCTTCTCGGACGCCCCGACGTCCCGGGCTGTCTGCGGGTCGGCGGGGTTTGCCCGCCATGCCGCGGCGAGCAGCACCAGCTTGCCCAGTTCCCGCACGGCCACGTCGGGACGGTCCTCGGCCGGCAGCGTCAGCAGCCGGGACGGCAGCTCGTCCAGCCGCGACGCCAGCGCGGTCGCCTTGTGGTCGCTCAGCCGGGCGGCGATCTTGCGGCAGCGGTCGGGTGCCCGGTCGACGAACGCCGTCAGTCCGCCGGTCAGCTGGTCGTGGATCCACGTGTCCAGGTCGTCCAGCCCGTCGCGGATCATCGCGCTCGTCGACTCGGCGCGCTTCAGAGCGGCCTGTTGCCGCTTGGCGAGGGCCGCGGGGTCCTCGGGGGCGGGCTCGTCCGGGGTGGCCGCCATCGCGACCCCGATGTCCCGGGCGGGCCTCTCGGCGGGCGTGGCCGTCGGGGTGGACGTCCGGCGCCGGCCCAGCCAGTCGGTCACCCACGCGGGCACCTGCCCGGCGCTGAACGCCTGCGGGTTCGCCGCGGCGAGCCACATCAGGGCCAGCGCGTGCTTGCACGGGAACTTCCGCGACGGGCAGGTGCACTTGTAGCCGACCACGCCCGAATCGACCACCGCCCGGTACGGGTTCGCCCCCGACCCTTGGCACTCGCCCCACCACAGGTCGCCGTCGTGCGTCAAGGAGAGCCACTTGCCGGGTTTGGCCAGCCCGGAGGCGGCCTTCAGCGACGGCTGGTCCGGTGCCAGCGCCTCGACGCCCGACAACGTGAACCCCATGGCCGCCCCCTCGTCTTGGGCTCCATGGTAGGGGGAAGGTCCCTCCGTCCGCGTCAGGGCGCGACACGGTGGACGATTGGCTGCCCGGCTCATGCGCTCCAGGTCGAACCACCACCCCACCCCGGGGTGGACCTGGCCAGACGTCGGCCTGTCAGAGGCGCCTTTTCTTATGAACTGTGGGTAACCTGGCCCCGATGATCCACGCCCGGGCTGCGGCCGGGGCCCTCATGAGGGAGCCGCCCATGATCAGGGGAATCGGTGCCATCGTCGCGCTGGCCGCCGTGACGGTGCTCACGTGGTCCCAGGCGACGTCGATGGGGAACATGCCGGAGCAGCGTCTGGTGTCCCAGCTCGTCGGGGCGGTCGCGCTGACGGGGTTCGCGGCGGAGTTCTTCCTGGCGACGCGTCACCGTGTGCTGGACACCCTGTTCGGCGGCCTGGACAAGGCCTACGTCGTCCACAAGTGGCTGGGGA
>WQUE01000169.1 GCA_009785885.1 Actinomycetes bacterium | reverse complement strand
CCGGCACCGGCCACGACCCGGGCTCCAGCCGCGCGGACAGCCCGGCGGGCAGCATCCGGGGCACGTTCTCGACGAACCCGCCGCCGGTGATGTGCGCCGCGCCGCGCACGCCCGGCACCGCGTCCAGCAGCGCGAGCATCGGCTTCACGTAGATTCGCGTCGGCGTCAGCAACGCCTCGCACAACGCCACCTCCGACCGCAAGCGATCCTCGCCGAACACGGTCCGCACCAGCGAGAACCCGTTGGAGTGGACGCCGGAGGACGCCAGTCCGACCAACGCGTCGCCGACCTGCGTCGCCGATCCGTCGAGCACCTTGCCGGCCTCGACGATCCCGACGGCGAAGCCCGCGAGGTCGTAATCGTCGCCGGCGTACAGCCCCGGCATCTCGGCGGTCTCCCCGCCGAGCAGCGCGCAACCCGCCTCGACGCACCCGTCCGCCACGCCCGCGACGATCGCCGCGATCCGCGCCGGGTCGGTGCGCGCCGAGGCGATGTAGTCCAGGAAGAACAGCGGCCGGGCGCCGCTGCACACGACGTCGTTGACGCACATCGCCACGCAGTCGACACCCACCGTGTCGTGCCGTCCGGCGATTCCCGCCAGCTTCAGTTTCGTGCCCACGCCGTCGGCTCCGGCGACGAGCAGCCGCCCGTCCCCCAGGTCGTACAGCCCGCCGAAGCCACCCACGTCGCCGACCACACCGGCCGTGCGCGTGCGGGCGATGTGCGCCTTCATCAGGGACAACGCCTCGTACCCCCGGCTTACGTCGACGCCCGCCGCACCGTACGCGCCCCCGCTCATCCGTCGTCCTCCCCGAGGCGCACCTCGAAGCTGAACTTGCCGCCGGCCGGCGGCGCCGGCGTCGGATAGTCGCCGGAGAAGCACGCGTCGCAGAACCCGCCGTGCCCGCTCGCGTCCAGCTTCGGCAGGTCGCCGATGGCCAGGTAGCCCACCGAGTCGGCGCCGATGATCCCCGCGATCTCCTCGATCGTGTGATGGTAGGCGATCAGACCGTCGGACGAGTCGATGTCGGTGCCGTAGAAGCAGGGGTACCGGAACGGCGGCGCAGACAGCCTGACGTGGACCGCCGCGGCCCCCGCATCGCGCAGCAGGCCCACGATCCGCGTGATGGTCGTGCCCCGCACGATCGAGTCGTCCACCAGCACGACGCGCTTGCCCCGCACCGTTTCGGCGACCGGATTCAGCTTGATGCGCACGGCCTGGTCGCGCTGGCGCTGGCCGGGCTCGATGAACGTCCGGCCGATGTACTTGTTCTTGATGAAACCGATGCCGTACGGGATGCCGCTCTGGCGGGCGAAGCCGAGCGCCGCGTCGATGCCGGAATCGGGCACCCCGATCACGACGTCCGCGGCGACCGGATGATCGATCGCCAGCAGCGCCCCCGCGCGCAGCCGGGCGCCGTGCACGGACGTACCGTCGATCACGGAGTCCGGCCGGGCGAAGTAGATCAGCTCGAACACGCATGCCCGCCGCGGCGCCCCCTCCCCGGCCGGGATCGACACCAGGTCCTGGCCGGGTTGCGCGACGACGATCTCCCCCGGCGCGACGTCCCGCACAAAGTGCGCCCCGATGGCGTCCAGCGCGCACGTCTCGGACGCGAACACCCACTGGTTCTCACCCAGGCGCCCGATGCACAGCGGCCGGAAGCCGAACCGGTCGCGCACCGCGATCAGCTTGCGGGCGCTCATGATCACGCTGGAGATCGCACCCTCGACACGTCGCATCGCCGCCGCGACCGCATCCTCGATCGAGTGCGTGCGCAGCCGCTCCTGCGTGATGATGTACGCGAGCACCTCCGAGTCGGACGTGCCGTGGAAGATCGCCCCGCCACGCTCCAGGTCCTCCCGCAGGGCCCGGGCGTTCACGAGGTTTCCGTTGTGGGCGACGGCGAGCGCGCCCTTGAGATGGTTGATCAGCAGCGGCTGGGCGTTCGCCGCCTCCGCGCGCCCGCTCGTGCCGTACCGGCAGTGGCCCACGGCCATGCCCCCCGTGCCCAGCCCGGCGCGGACCTCGGCCGTCAGCACGTCGCCGACCAGGCCGACGTCCTTGTGGAGACGGATCACGCCGTCGTCGTTCACCGCGATGCCGCAGCTCTCCTGGCCGCGGTGCTGCAGGGCGAACAGGGCCAGGAACGCGTCGTGGACGACGTCCTCGCCCGGGGCGCACACCCCGAACACGCCGCACTCCTCGTGCGGGCCGTCGTCCGGCGAGTCTTCCCGCATGGCGACCTGGGTCACGCGTCGGCTCCGAGGAGGCGGCGGCGGATCTCGACGTAGGCGTCCTCGACGCCGCCGAGATCCCGGCGGAAGCGGTCCTTGTCCAGCTTCTTGCCCGTGGCCTTGTCCCAGAACCGGCACGTGTCGGGCGAAATCTCGTCGGCGAGGACGATCGTGCCGTCGGGCAGACGTCCGAACTCGAGCTTGAAGTCGATCAGGAGGATGCCGGCCGCGTCGAGGTACGCCCGCAGGATGTCGTTGATCCGGAACGTCAGCGACGCGATCTCGTCGAGTTCCTCGCGCGTCGCCCAGCGCAGCGCGAGGATGTGCAGGTCGTTGACCAGCGGGTCGCCGAGCGCGTCGTCCTTGTAGGAGTATTCGAGGACGGTGCATGCCAGCGGCGTGCCCTCCGGCACGCCGAGACGCTGGCTGAACGATCCGGCGGCCACGTTCCGGATGATGACCTCCAGCGGCACGATCTCGACACGCTTCACCAGGGTGTCGCGGCCGTCCAGTTCGCGGACCAGGTGGGTGGGGACGCCGTGGCTCTCCAGCAGGCGCATCAGGTGGTTGGAGACCCGGTTGTTGATCTCGCCCTTGCCGAGAATCTGGCCGGTCTTCTGACCGTTGAACGCCGTCGCGTCGTCCTTGTACGACACGATGACGAGCGCAGGATCACTCGTCGCATAGACCTTCTTCGCCTTGCCCTCATACAGCTGGGCTCCCTTGTCAGGACCTGAAACCGATGGACCCGTCGTCATGTCATGCTCCTTTCCGCTGCTCGCGCAGCGCATCGTTCTTCGCGAGGACGCTCGCACGGGCGGTCATGCGGGCCTCGTCGAGCTGCGCCGCCAGGTCGGCGTCGCGCACCGCGAGGATCTGGATGGCCAGCAGCGCGGCGTTCGCGGCCCCGTTGATCGCCACGGTCGCCACGGGGATGCCCGAGGGCATCTGCACGGTCGACAGCAGCGCGTCCAACCCATCCAGTTCGCCGGCCTTCATCGGGACGCCGATCACGGGCAGCGTCGTGCGGGCGGCCAGGGCCCCGGCCAGGTGGGCGGCCTTCCCGGCGGCAGCGATGATCACCCCGAACCCCGCCTCTCTTGCGCTCTGGGCGAACGCGGCTGCCTCGTCCGGCGTCCGGTGCGCCGAGTAGACGTGCGCTTCGACCGGTACGCCGAACCGCGCCAGCGTGTCGAATGCGGGCTTCAGACCCGGCAGGTCCGAATCGCTGCCCATGATGATCGCAACTTTGTCCATGGCATCCTCTCGTCCGGGTGATGGGATGGGGTTTCGGGCGGGCGATCCGCCCCGCGCGCCACCCATTCTGGTGGCGCACCGGCTCACGCATGGACACGGGCCGGTGGGTGGACGGGGCCGAGAGGAACGGCCGGGACGTGCTACCGCCGCATGCGTGGGCGAACGGCGCCGGGACGGGCTCAGCGCGGACCGACGTAGACCTGGCCGCGGAGCATCACGAGGGACGGCCCGGACGCGATGCGCAGGTCGGTCCGCGGATCGGCGGGGTAGGCGACGAGGTCGGCCGGCGCGCCCACCTCCAGGTTCGCGTGTCCGAGCCACGAACGGGCACGCCAGCTCGCGGCCCCGAGCGCGAACTCGGCGTCGCCGATCGTGCCGAGGTAGGCGATCTCGCGGGCGCTCCAGCCGTGGCCCAGGACCGTGCCGGCGTCCGTCCCGGAGTAGATGGGCACGCCCGCCTCGCGTGCCGCGCCGAGCGTGGCCCGGGTGCGCCGCGACAGGTCTTTCATGTGGGCGGCGTACACGGGGAACTTCGCCTCGCCGTCGACCGCGTACACGGGGAAGTTGTGCAGGTTGCACATCGTCGGCACGAGGGCCGTGCCGCGGGCCGCCATGTCCTCGATCACGTCGCCGACCAGGCCCGTGCCGTGCTCGATGCAGTCGATGCCGGCCGCGACCAGTTCGGCGACGGACTGCTCGCCGAAGCAGTGGGCGGTGACGCGCGCACCCAGCTCGTGCGCCCGCGCGATCGCCGCCGCCGCGGCCTCGGCGGGAAAGCTCGGCGCGAGGTCGCCGACCGAGCGGTCGATCCAGTCGCCGACCAGCTTCACCCAGCCGTCGCCGCGCTGCGCCTGGTGGGCCACCTCGTCGACCAGCTGCTCGGGTTCGACCTCCACCGCGAGATGGCGCAGGTAGCGGTGCGTCCGGGCGATGTGCCGCCCGGCCCGGACGATGCGCGGCAGGTCGTCCCGGTCGTCGATCCAGCGCGTGTCGCTCGGCACGCCGCAGTCCCGCACGAGGAGCACGCCCGCGTGGCGCTCGGCCAGGGCCTGCGCCTGGGCCACCTCGGCAGAGACGGCCCCCTCGTCCCCCAGTCCGATGTGGCAGTGGGCGTCCACGAGACCCGGCATCACGAACACGTCGGTGGCCAGCGTCTCGGCGCCGGCGACCGGGCCGTCGACGATTCGTCCGTCCGCAACCCACACGTCACGGGGCTCCGTCTCGGGGAGCACCACCCCACGGATCCGCCACATCGTCATCATCGCCCTCCCTCACCTGAGGAGAATGTAGCCGGTCGGACGGTCCCGGGCGAGACGATCCCCTACCGGCGAACCGGCCCCTG
>WQUE01000168.1 GCA_009785885.1 Actinomycetes bacterium | reverse complement strand
ACCCCCGAACCACGCCCGCCAACCCCGCCGCATCAGTGCCTCCCGTTCCGCTTGTTCCGGATGCTCAGTTCCCGTTCGGCGTCGCGGCGGGCGTCGCGCTCGGCGATCGTCTGCCGCTTGTCCCATTCGCGTTTGCCGACGCCGACGGCCAGTTCGACCTTCGCGTATCCGTCCTTGAAGTAGATGGACAGCGGCACGAGCGTGCGCCCGCTCGCCTCGATCGCCCGCGACAGCTTCAGGATCTGCGCCTTGTGCAGCAGCAGCTTGCGGGTGCGCTTGGCGGCGTGGTTGCGCCACGTCCCGAAGTCGTACTCGGGGATCGTCGCGCCGCGCAGAAACACCTCGCCGGCGTCGATCGTCGCGTAGGCCTCCGCCAGCGACCCGTGCCCGGCCCGCAGCGACTTCACCTCGGTCCCGGTGAGGACGAGGCCCGCCTCGACGCGGTCGCCCAGGGTGTAGTCGTGCCACGCGCGCTTGTTGCGCGTCACGACCTTCTCGCCCTTCTCGCGTGGCATCGGCACCCTTTCGACCCTCGCGGCCCACGTGGTGCCGCCCGTTCACCGTAGCACGCGCCACTTGGCGTTCACGGTGCGGACGGGATCACAGGCCGATCAGGGGGGCCCCGTTCACGTTCACGCCGTCCTTGAACGCGTTGAAATGCAGGTGGCAGCCGGTGGAACGCCCCGTGGTGCCCACGTACCCGATGATGTCGCCCCGGTTCACGTACTGGCCGAGAGAGACGTTGTACGCGCTCATGTGGCCGTACCCGGTGCTCCAGTAGCTGCCGTTGATCCGGCCGTGGTCCAGGACGAGGTAGTTGCCGAGCGTCCCGTACCAGCCGCGCTGGCCGACCGTGCCCGACTCGGCGGCGCGAATCGGCGTGCCGCAGCCCGCGCCCAGGTCGACGCCGCTGTGGTACGACGTGCCGCCGGTGATGGGGTCGATGCGCCAACCGAACGAGGAGGTGACGTGGAGCGGGCCGGCGATCGGTGCGAGGAAGAACGTGCTGGTCGAGGGGGCCTTGGCCGGCGTGCTCGCCGTGGAACTGGGCGGCGTCGACGGCGAGGTGGCGGGCTTCTTCGCGGCGGCCGCCGCGGCCTCCTCGGCCGCCTTCTTCGCCGCGGCCTCCTCGGCGGCCTTCTTCTTCGCTGCCTCCTCGGCCGCCTTCCGCTCCGCCTCGAGCCGCGCGTTGCGCTCCACGATCTGCTGTGTGATCGAGGCCATGTCCTGGGCGAGGGCCTGCTGCTCGGCCTGGTCGTCGGCGACCGCCTGGGCCGCCTGCTCCTTGGCCTTCTGGTTTGCGGCCACCTCGGCGGCGACGGCCCGGGCGGCCTGCTGGGCCGCCTGTTCCAGTTGCTGGGTCTGCTGCAGGTGCTGCTCGGCCTCGTGCTTCTTCGCTTCGAGTTCGTCCGCCGCCGTCTTGGCTGCCGCCTCGGCGGCCTCCAGCGTGGCCTGCACCACGTGCAGCCGGTCCATCGCCGCCTGGGACGTGTCGAACATCGTCGTCGCCCACTGCACCGAATTGTTCAGGTCGGAACCGGACGCGCCCGTCAGCAGCAGGCTCAACCCGAGCAGGGTGGGATCCTGCTGCGAAGCCATCTGCACGGTGCCGTTGATCCGGCGCTGCTGGGCGTCCACGTCCGCCTTCGCCTGCACGACGGCCGCCTGGGCGGCCGCCAGGGCATCCTGGGCCGCCTGCACCTGCACCGCCAGGGCCGCGTCGGCGGCCTGCGCCTCACGCACGTCCTTCTGCTTGGCACTCAGGTCGGCCTGCGCCGCCGCGAGCCGCTGGTTCGACTCGGCCAGCGCGGCCGCGGCCACGTCCAGGGCCGACTTGTCGCCCTGGGTCTGAGTCTGGTTCGCGGCGATCTGCTGCTGGATGAGGTTCTTCTTGTCGTCGAGATCGTCGGCCCGCGCGGCCGTGCCGACGCCGATCGTCAGCCCCAGCGCGAGGACGCCACTGGCCAGGACCCTGAAGATCCGGCGGCTCGGGTTCGCCGGTGTGTGACGCACGTCCTGCTCCTCACCGCACCCGAGGAGCCCTTGACGGCTACACCCTCAGGTATCTGCGTGTTGCGATGAACGTCGGGACGACTGCCAAGACAATCCCGACGATTGCCACCGCCAGCATGGCCTGCCGCGTCTCATGCCACCCAATCCAGGCTAAAGACTGGATCGAGACTTGAGCCCGCTGGATGATGAGGAAGTAGACGCCCGCCGCCAGCGTCCCCGCGGCCAGCGCCGCCCCCAGAACGGCTTCCACGAGCGCCTCCCACAAGAAGGGCAGCGTGATGTATCCCGACGATGCGCCGACCAGCCGCATGATGCCGATCTCCCGACGGCGGGCGTAGGCCGACAGCCGGATCGTGTTGCCGATCTGGAGCACGGCCGCGACGAGGAGCAGCACGGCCAGCCCGAACGCCCCCCACTGCAGGGCCGTCAACGCCCGGAACAGCGGGTCGAACACCGTGTGCAGGTTCAAGGCGTTCTGGACGCCGGGCAGGCCCGCCGCTTGGGCCACGACCTTGTCGTAGTCACGCGGATCGACGAGTTTCACGCGGAACGAGTCCTGCATCTGGTCCGGTCCGAGCGAACTGACGATGGACCAGCCCTGGTGGGACGCCTGGAACTCGGCCCAGGCCTGGTCCTTGTTCTCGTAGTAGACCGTCGCGACCAACGGGTTGGCTTCGAGCGCCGCCTTGATCTGCGCCCGCTGCGCGTCGGTGGCGCCCTCGCCTTTCGTGCACATCGTCCCGTTCGTGTCGGGCGTGCACAGGAACACGGACACCTCGACCTTGTCGTACCACGTGCCCTTGAGCAGCTGCACCTGCTGGAACGTCAACAGGCTGGCGCCGAACAACGACAACGACACCCACATGGTCACGACGACGGCGACCGCCATCGTGGCGTTGCGCCGCAGGCTGGAAACCGCCTCTCTCACGCTGTGCCGCATGCTGCTCCCCTCTGTGGCCCGCCACCGGCTACTGCGTGCCGTACACGCCTTTGGCCTGGTCGCGCACGATCTGGCCGTCGACGATCTCGACGACGCGGCGGCGCATCTGGTCGACGACGCCTGCGTCATGGGTCGCCATGACGACGGTCGTGTCGCGCTTGTTGATGCGGTCGAGCAACCGCATGATGCCGACGGACGTCTCCGGGTCGAGATTGCCCGTCGGCTCGTCCGCCAGCAGGATCATCGGCCGGTTGACGATCGCGCGGGCGATGCCGACGCGCTGCTGTTCGCCGCCCGACAACTCGTCGGGCAGGCGGTCGGCGCGCTTGGCCAGACCGACCAGCTCGAGCACCTCGGGAACGGTCGAGCGGATCGCGCTCGCCGGCCGTCCCACCACCTGCATCGCGAACGCCACATTCTCGAACACCGTGCGGTTGTTCAGCAGCCGGAAGTCCTGGAACACGACGCCCAACTGGCGGCGCAGGGCGGGCACGCGCCACTGCCGCATGCGTCCCACATCCCGGCCGTCCACGATGACGCGCCCCTGGCTCGGCTTGTACTCTCGCATGACCAGGCGCAGGCACGTCGACTTGCCCGAGCCGCTCGCACCGACCAGGAACACGAACTCCCCCGCGTCGATGTTCAGGCTGACGTGCCGCAACGCCGGACGCGACTGCCCCGGGTACACCTTCGTGACGTCGTCGTATGTGATCATGCCGACTCCCTAGCCTTGGGCGCTTTCCTGCTGCTTGCGCCAGCGGATACCGGCATCGATGAAGGCGTCCAGATCACCGTCGAACACGGCGTCCGGATTGCTCACCTCGACGAGGGTACGCAGGTCCTTCACCATCTGGTAGGGGTGCAGGACGTAACTGCGCATCTGGGAGCCCCACGAGTTGCCGTCCGACTTCAGCGCGTCGAGCTGCTCCTGGCGTTCCCGGCGCGCCCGTTCCAGCAGCCGGGCCTGCAGCACGCGCAGCGCGGCCGCCTTGTTCTGGATCTGGCTCTTCTCGTTCTGGCACGTCACGACGAGGCCGCTCGGCAGGTGCGTGATCCGCACGGCCGAGTCGGTCGTGTTCACCGACTGGCCGCCGGGGCCCGTGCTCCGGAACACGTCGACCTTCAGGTCCTGCTCGGGGATGTCGATGTGATCGGTCTCCTCCACGACGGGGAGCACCTCGACGCCGGCGAACGACGTCTGACGGCGCCCCTGGTTGTCGAACGGCGAGATGCGCACGAGACGGTGCGTGCCCTGCTCGACCGACAGCGTGCCGTACGCGTACGGCGCCTTCACCTGCATCGTCGCCGACTTGATGCCCGCCTCCTCGGCGAATGACACGTCGTACACGTCGATGTCATAGCCGTGCCGCTCGGCCCACCGCTCGTACATGCGCAGCAGCATCGCCGCGAAGTCGGCTGCGTCCACGCCGCCGGCCTCCGACCGGATCGTCATCAGCGCGTCGCGGTCGTCGTACTCGCCGGACAGCAGCGTGCGTACCTCCAGCGCCTCGATCTCGGCCTTCAGCGCCGCGACATCGCGGATCGCTTCGGCCTGCACTGTCTCGTCCTCTTCGGCGAGGGCCAGTTCCCACAGGACGCGGGCGTCCTCAAGGCGCGCCCGCAGCCCCTCGACACGTTCGACGTCGGCTCGCATCGCGCTGAGCCGGGACGTGAGGCGTTGCGCCCGCTCCTGGTCGCTCCACAGGTCGGGGGCAGCCACCTGCTGCTCCAGTTCGGCCATCTGGGAGCGTAGCGACGCCGGATCGACGACGGCCTCGATCGCTGCCAACGAATGATCCAGTGCCTCGATCAGGTCCGATGTCTGCTCTATGGCCATGGGCCCCCACTTTACCCGGTCGGTGCCGCGTGGCCGGGCGTGTGTCCCGGCGCGCCCGCCGCCGAGGCGGCCCGTGTGGG
>WQUE01000167.1 GCA_009785885.1 Actinomycetes bacterium | reverse complement strand
CTCGCCACCGTGGACGGTGCCGGCGGGCCTGGTGGTGGCGGGGTGCGCCCTCCTTGTGCTCCGCCGGGGCCGTGCCTACCCGGTCGCGTAGGCGGAGACCCAGTCGAGCAGGTACTGCGCCCGTTCCCGGGTGGGGGCTTCGGCGACCATGCGGAGCACGGGTTCGGTGCCGGAGAACCGCAGCAGCACCCACGACTCGTCGGCCAGGCGGCACTTGATGCCGTCCATCGTCGACACGTTGACGACGGGCACCCCGCCGATCGTCGGCGGCATGGCGGAGCGCATCCGGCGGGGCACCTCGACGCGCATCTGGGGCGTGGCGGGCACGCCGGTCTCCAACTGCTCGAGGCGTCCGGTGATCGCCAGGACATCGTCGAGCAGCACCGACAGGGGCTTGCCCAAACGGGCGAGCATCTCGCACACCAACGCGCAGGCGAAGATGCCGTCCTTGCCGAGCAGGTAGCCGCGCATCGTCAGGCCGCCGGACGACTCCCCGCCGACGAGCGCGCCGATCTCCTCCATGCCGGCGACAATGTATTTGAAGCCGACGGGAACCTCCCGGTGGTCCTCGCCGAAGCGGTCGGCGAGCCGGTCGAGCAGGTGGGTCGTCGACAGGTTGCGGACGACGCCGCCGCGCAGGCCGCGCACCTCGTGCAGATACCAGTACAGGATGACCAGCACCTCGTTGGTCGTCATGTAGCGGCCCGACTCATCGATCACGCCGATCCGGTCGGCGTCCTCATCGTTGGCCAGACCCACGTCGAAGCGGCCCCGGCCGGCCTTCACGAGGCGGGTCAGTTCGGTGAGCAGTTCGGGGTCGGGCTTGGGGGCGTGCCCGCCGAACAGCGGATTGTGGTCGGAGTGGATGTAGTTGGCGCGGACGCGTCCGTCGGTCAGCACCATCGACAGCGCCTGCTGGCTCGTGCCATACATCGGGTCGACGATCACCCGCAGGGGGCGCCCGGCGCGCATCGCGGCGACATCGACGACCGCCTCGACCGCGTCCACGTACGCGTTCGTCACGTCGGTCTCGATGACGCGCCCCGCAGCACGCGCCAGGGTGTAGTCCAGCGCGACGACATCGCCCGGTGTCAGCGCGTTGGCCTCGTCCTGCAGCCGCGCGGTCTGCTCCGACACGGGCAGCGACCCGTCCCCCCGGAACAGCTTGATGCCGTTCCACAAGGGCGGATTGTGGCTGGCGGTGACCATCACGCCGAATGCGCACCCGAGGTGCGGCACGGCGAAGGTGACGAGGGGCGATGGCACATCGTCGGTCAGCACGACCGTGCGCACGCAGTTGCCGGCGAACACCTCGGCCGCGCAGCGGACCGACTCCTCCGACAGGAACCGGCGGTCGCCGCCGACGACGACGCCTTGAGCGGCACTCCCGTCCCGCGTGATCTCGTTGGCGATCGCCTGGCACAGCCGCCGCACGTTGTGCATCGTGAACGCCTCGCCGATCAGCGCCCGCCATCCGCCCGTGCCGAACGCGATCTCGCCGGTTTCGATCGTGTGGGACGGCGCGAACAGCCGCTTCACCACGATGTCGGAGGCGGCCTCCAGTTCGGTGTCGGTGTTGATGCCTTGCACCTCGTCGGCGTCGACGATGGCGAACGACGAGATGCGCCCACCCCCGGCGATGAGGCGTTCGGCCAGCTCGGTGAGGCGATGCTCGCCGTGCGCGGCGAGCTCGTCCAGGGTGGGGATCAGGATTGCGGCGTCGGCGACGTACGCCCCGACGTTCACCTCGTGCAGACTGGACTCGGCGGCCGACGCATCGGCAGCCTCGACAATGCCGGTGAGCCGTCCGTCCGGCTCCCGGACGATCCGTCCGTAGTCGCCGGGGTCCGGCAGCATCGCGGTAAGCAGCGAGAATTGCGCGCCCGTCAACTGGTGGCGCCACAGGAGGCCGCGCAGGCTGGAGGCGCGGAGCATCGGTGTGTCGGCGTAGGCGATCATCACGTCGCCGTCGAAGCCGGCCAGGACGTCCCGGGCGCAGCGCACGGCGTCGCCGGTGCCGGCCTGGACCGTCTGCACGACGTACGTCCAGTCCGGGCCGAGGTGGTCGCGCACGCCCGTGTCCCGCTCGTCGACGACGATGATCACGTCCTCCCGCGGGACGACCGCCGTGACGTTCGCCAGCGACTGCTCCACAACCGTCGAGGCGGCCAGCGGGCGCAGCAGCAGGTCGCGCGTCGTCTGACTGTGCCCGGCGGCGAGCACGACGGCCTTGACGCTGCGCTGGGTGTGATCGCGTGTGGCCATGGCGGATCCTTTCGTCGCGGGACGGCAGACGGTGCTCCCAGTCTAGAAGTGTGGTTCGTTCCGGCCTGCCGCCCCTCGATGCCCCCAGCGTCCGGCACTACGATGGGGGCGATCGGACACCGGTTGGGCGTCCGACGAAAGAAAGCCGGGAGGCGCGTATGGAAATCATCATCTGTCCCGATGCGGAGCGGGTCGGCGAGGTCGCCGCTGCGGTGGTGGCACGGGTTGCGGTCGCGGTCGGTCCGTCGGTCGTGCTGGGCGTGGCCACGGGTTCGAGCCCGCTGGCCCTGTACGAGAATCTCGCCAAGCGGGTCGCCGCCGGCACGCTCGACCTGTCGGACGCGCAGGCGTTCGCGCTGGACGAGTACGTGGGCCTGCCCGCCGGCCATCCGGAAAGCTACGCCGAGGTCATCCGGCGCACCGTCACCGAGCCGCTGAAGCTCGACCCGGCGCGCGTGCACGTGCCCGACGGCCGCAGCGAGGGCCTGTCCGGGGCCGGGCAGCGCTACGAGGACGCGATCGCGGCCGCCGGCGGCGTGGACGTGCAGATCCTCGGCGTCGGCGCGAACGGTCACATCGGCTTCAACGAGCCGGGATCCTCGCTCGCTTCCCGCACCCGCGTCAAGACGCTGTCGCAGCGCACCCGGGACGACAACGCGCGTTTCTTCGACTCCGTCGACCAGGTGCCGACCCACTGCATCACGCAGGGCATCGGCACGATCCTCGCCGCGCGGCACCTCGTGCTCGTCGCCACCGGCGCCGCCAAGGCGGACGCCGTGGTGGGTCTGGTCGAGGGCCCGGTGACGTCGATGTGCCCGGCGTCGGCGCTGCAGCTGCACCGTTTCGCGACGGTCGTGTGCGACGAGCCGGCCGCCGCGAAGCTCGCGCTGGCCGACTACTACCGCCAGTGCTTCGACGAGCAGCTCGACTGGCAGAAGCTGGACGTCTGACATGCTGCTGCACGCGGCCCGGCTGCTCACTCCGGACGGCCTGGCCGGTCCCGGCTGGGTCGCCACGGCCGGCCCCCTGATCGAGGCGTGCGGCACCGGCGAGCCCCCGTCGGTGCCGGACGCCGAGCTGGACGGCCTGGTCAGCCCCGGGTTCGTCGACGTCCACTCGCACGGCGGCGGCGGTGCCGCCTTCGGTGCCGACGTCGACGCGGCCCGCA
Source organism: Actinomycetes bacterium (assembly GCA_009785885.1). Taxonomy (GTDB): domain Bacteria; phylum Actinomycetota; class Actinomycetes; order Propionibacteriales; family Propionibacteriaceae; genus WRGV01. The sequence continues at coordinate 1,445 of WQUE01000167.1, read as the reverse complement.
CCGTCCTGGCCACGCACCTGGCATGCGGAACGACGACCATGGTGGCCTCGCTGGTCACCGGCGCGCTGGACGACATGGCCCGGGCCGTGACGGTGCTCGCCGGGCTGGTCCGGGCGGGGGAGTTGGCGGGCGTCCACCTGGAGGGTCCGTGGCTCGCCCCGGAGTATAAGGGGGCCCACGAGGCCGCTCTGCTGCGCGATCCGGTGCCGACCGACCTGGCCCGCCTCGTGGACGCCGGCGCCGGTGCGGTCCGGCTCGTCACGATCGCCCCGGAGCGCCCGGGGGCGATGGAGGCGATCTCGTACCTGGCCGGACGTGGCGTCGTCGTCGCCGTCGGTCACACGGCATCGGACGAGGCGACGGCCCGGGCGGCCGTCGCGCGTGGGGCCACGGGCGCGACGCACCTGTTCAACGCGATGCCCGACCTGCTGCACCGGGCGCCCGGCCCGGCGCTGGCCTTGTGGAGCACACCCGGCGTCTGGCTCGAGCTGATCGCCGACGGGGTGCACGTGGCGCCCGGCCTGGTGGCGCACGTCATGGCGACCGCCCCCGACCGGTGCGTGCTGGTGACCGACGCGATGGCCGCGGCCGGGGCCGGTGACGGCGACTACTCACTCGGCGGCCTGGCCGTCGAGGTGCGGGACGGCGTGGCGCGGCTGGCGGGCGCCGCCACGATCGCGGGGTCGACGCTCACGCTCGACCGGGCCGTGCGGGTGGCCGTCCAGGCGGGGGTACCGCTCAACGTGGCCCTCGCGGCGGCGACTATCCATCCGGCCGCCTATCTGGGCCTTGACAAGGTAGGACGACTCGCACCCGGCTGTTTCGCCGATCTCGTCGTGCTCGACGAGACGCTGGCCGTGACCCGGGTGATGCGGCGCGGCGAGTGGGTCCCCAGGAGGGAAACCTGAGCGGCGGGCCGGCGGTGTCGCAGCGGGTGCCCGGCCCGCCCCCACGCGGCGGCCGGGGACGCGACAACACGTCAGACAACGCGTTATGAGGGCTCGCGCAGGAACCCGGTCATGACGCGCAGGATCGGATAGGGCGCACCGGGAGGCGGCGACTCGTACCAGGCGACGGCCGGATCGTTGACACGGATCCAGCTACCGCCCGGCGTGTCGGCGACGACAAAGATCTTGGCGCTGGTGAGGTCGAACAGGAACTGTCGAGAGTCGCCCCAGCCCGACCCATTGCCCCAGGCGAGCCACCTGCCCGAGAGTGACAGCACGTTCCCGCCGCCGGGGGAGGAGTCGAGGGATACTTCGGTCAGGGAGCCACTGGCCAGGTCCTGGAGATAGATCCAGGCGTGGTAGGTCGCCTCAGGGGACGGCTCCACGCGTTGGGAAATGCACCAGGCAACGCGGCGGGCGTCGGCGGCCAGTCCGGTCATGGCGTACTCGCTCCCCGATGGCTGGGCCACCACCATCTCTGGTTCGCCGTCGGCGGTT
>WQUE01000166.1 GCA_009785885.1 Actinomycetes bacterium | reverse complement strand
GCCCTGACCGGCAAGAAGGTGATCGGCGAGGCGGACGTGCGCGCCCTCGGCCTGTCGAGCGGGGCCGTCGTGCGCGTCGATCCGAAGGCGCTCGTGACCGCGCTCGCGCGGGACCACGTGAACGGTCTCGGCGGACGGATCGTCCGGACGGGGCAGGAGTGGGCTCGATGAGTCTTTCCCAGCAGGTGTTCGACGCCGGCATCGTCGGGGCGGGCGGCGCCGGGTTCCCGACGTACAAGAAGCTGTCCTCCGAGGTCGACCTGCTCGTCGTGAACGGCGCCGAATGCGAACCGCTGCTGGCCGCCGACCGCTACCTGATGCGGGTCGACGCGGCGTCGGTCGTGGCGGGCATCCGCGCCGTGATGGACGCCTGCGGCATCCCGCGGGCCGTGATCGGGACGAAGGCCCACTACGCCCGGGAGATCGCCGCCCTGGAGGAGGCGATCGCGGCCTGTGGGGCGGACATCCCGATCCACCGTCTCGACTCGTTCTACCCGGCGGGCGACGAGCAGGTGCTCATCTACGAGATCACGGGCCGCACGGTCCCGCCCGGCGGCATCCCCCTCGACCTGCGCATCGTCGTGATGAACGTGGCGACGCTTGGCCAGGTCGCCGCCGCCACGCAGGGCACGCCGGTGACGCGCCGGCTCGTCACGGTCACCGGCGAGGTGGCCTCTCCCACGATCGTCGACGCGCCGATCGGTACGAGCGCCGCCGATCTGGTCGCCGCTGCCGGGGGAGCGACGACCAGCCCGTACGTGATCGTGCGCGGCGGGCCGATGATGGGCCATCACCACCCGATGTCGGCCGCGTCCACACTCGGGTACGGCAAGGCGGACGGCGGGCTGATCGTGCTGCCGGCGTCCCACCCGCTGGTGGCGTTCGTCGGCAAGCCGCTGGAGCGGTTGCTCGCCGAGACGAAGTCCATGTGCATCCAGTGCCGGATGTGCACCGACCTGTGCCCCCGCTACCTGATCGGCCACACGATGCGTCCCCACCGGGTGATGCGGACGCTGCAGACGGGGGTCGACACCGAGTCGCTGACCGACGCGCTGTTGTGCTGCGAGTGCGGCATCTGCGAGCTGTACGCGTGCCCCATGGGGCTCAGCCCCCGCCGCATGAACATCTACGCGAAGGGGCTGCTCCGGGCGCAGGGGATCGGCGTCACCGACAAGACGGTCCATGTGGATCAGACGTCCGAGCGCGACTACCGGCACATCCCGCAGCAGCGGTTCATCGACCGGCTGCAGCTGTCGGCCTACCCGACCGGAATCGACGCCTTCGTCCGGCTCGAGCCGGAGGTGGTGCGTCTGCCCACCAAGCACGGTGTGGGCGTGCCCGCGCGGCCGTGCGTCGCCGTGGGGGATCGCGTCGAACTCGGCGCGGTGGTCGCGGAGGTGACGTTCGGCGAGGTCGGGGCGCCCGTCCATGCGTCGCTCGCGGGGCGCATCACCGAGGTCGGACCCGACCACATCACGATTCAGCGGACTCAGCACGAAGGCGGGGCATCATGATCACCTGTATCGGACTCGTGGAACTCACGGCGATCGCCCGCGGCATCGAGACGGCGGACGTGATGATCAAGGCCGGCAGCGTCACCCTGGCGTTCGCCCGCCCGGTGTGCCCGGGCAAGTTCATCATCATGGTGTACGGGGACGTCGGTGCCGTGAAGGCCTCGGTCGAGGCCGGCTTGGCGACCGGGGCCGACCGCGTCGTGAACCACCTGATCATCCCGCGCGTGCACCCGGACCTGCTGCCGGCGATCCGTGGCACCCTCGCCGTCACGTCGGTCGAGGCGTTGGGCGTCGTCGAGTTCTTCGATATCGCCTCGGCGGTGACCGCCGCCGACGCCGCCGCCAAGTCCAGCCGGGTCACCCTCATGGAGGTCCGGCTCGGGCTGGGCATCGGCGGCAAGAGCTTCTTCAAGCTGTGCGGCGAGGTCGCCGACGTGACATCGGCGGTATCGGCCGCGATCGGCGCCGGCACCGGACGCGGCCGGGTCGTGTCGTCCTGCGTCATCCCGGCACCCGATCCGGCGCTGTTTCGGCAGATGATCTAGGTGGTGCCGCGGTGAGCACGCGTGAGGACGGTGGCGGACCGGGGGCGAGTCCGTGACATCGCAGAAGACGTCCCCGAAGTGATATCCACGAAGTAAGGAAATAGGACATGTCAATTACTCTGAAAACTCACCTGCACGGCACGGCGTATGCGTTCCGCGACATGAAGGAGCTGTTCGGCAAAGCCAACGAGGAGAAATCCGGCGATCACCTGATCGGTGTGGGGGCGGGGTCCGCGACGGAGCGTGTCGCCGCCAAGACGGTGCTGGCCGACCTGCGGTTGTCGGACATCCGCGAGAATCCCCTGATCCCCCCCGACGAGGACGAGGTCAGCCGCGTCATCGAGGGTGATGTCAACGAAAGGGTGTACCAGGACATCAAGTCGTGGACGGTCGGCGAGTTGCGCGACCGGTTGCTGCGCGTCGAGACCACCCCGGCCGACATCGCCACCTGGCGGCGGGGCCTGACGGCGGAGATGATCGCCGCCGTCGCGAAGCTGATGAGCAGCATGGACCTGGTGTACGGCGCCTCCAAGATGCGCGTCACGAGCACCTGCCGCTACGAGATCGGCCGGCCGGGGACGCTGTCGTCGCGGCTTCAGCCGAACCACCCGAAGGACGACCCCGAGGGCATCCGGGCGTCCGTGTACGAGGGCCTGTCGTACGGCTCCGGTGACTGCGTCCTCGGCGTGAACCCGGTGGAGGACACCGTCGCCAACGTCACGCGCATCTTGAACACGCTGTACGACGTCATGGAGCGGTTGCACGTGCCGACGCACATCTGCTGCCTCGGCCACGTGAGCACGCAGATGGCGGCGGTCGAGGCGGGCGCGCCGTCGTCGATGCTGTTCCAGTCGGTGGCGGGCACGGAGGGTGCCAACACCGATTTCGGTATCACGCGCGACCTGCTGGAGCAGGCCCGCGACCTGATCCGGCACAAGGGTCTGTGCGCCGGGCCGAACCTGATGTACTTCGAGACCGGCCAGGGTTCGGAGGTGTCCATCGGGCGCGATTGCGGCGTGGACGAGATGACCCTGGAGGCCCGGACGTACGGCTTCGCGAAGCATTTCGAGCCGTTCATGGTGAACAACGTGTCGGGCTTCATCGGCCCCGAGACGATCTACGACGGCAAGCAGATGATCCGGGCGAACCTGGAGGACCATTTCATGGGCAAGCTCACCGGCCTGCCGATGGGCATGGCGCCGTGCTACACCAACCACACCGGCATCGACCAGAACGACCAGGAGATCGCCACGATGCTGGTGACGATGGCCGGCGCGAACTACTTCATGGGCGTGCCCCTGGGCGACGACGTGATGTTGAGCTACCAGGACACGAGCTTCCACGACGACGCGACCCTGCGCGCCCTGATGGGCCTCACCCCGGCGCTCGAGTTCTTCGAATGGACGCAAGACTGGGGCATCCTCGATGCCCACGGACAGCTGACCGCCCGGGCCGGCGACGCTTCGATCTTCACCAAGTAAGGAGTCCACCCATGAATCAGACCGTTTCCTACAGTGAAGCCGATATCAGGGCGCTGGTGAACCAGATCCTGGGCAACCTCGACGCGACCGGGCCGGCGGCGCCGTCCGCGCCCGCCCGGGCCGACGACGCGCCGCGCCGCGCGCTGGCCGTCCCCAACCCCGCGAACCGCGCGGCGTACGACGAGATGATCGCCTCGACGCCGGCCCGCATCGGCGCATGGCGGGCGGGAACGCGGCCGACGGTGGCGTCGCTGCTGCGGTTCCGGGCGGATCACGCCGGGGCGATGGACGCGGTGTTCTCCGACGTGTCGGACGAGACGTTGAGTCGTCTCGGCTTGTTCTGCGTGCAGTCCGCGGCGACCGACCGGGCCGCGTTCCTCATGGACCCGAACATCGGGGCCGCGTTCAACCCGGAGACGGCCAGGCAGCTGAGCGACCACTGCACGCACGGCGCGCAGGTCCAGATCATCGTCGCGGACGGCCTGTCCTCGGCGGCGGTCGAAGGGAACGTCGCAGACGTCCTGCCGGCGCTGACGCAGGGTCTGAAGCGGTACAACCTGTCCGTCGGGACACCGGTGTTCGTGAAGTTCGGCCGGGTTCGCATCATGGACGAGGTGACGGCCCTGGTCGGGTCCGAGGTCACGATCCTGCTCGTCGGCGAACGGCCGGGCCTGGTGACCAACGAGTCGCTGAGCTGCTACATGACGTACAAGGGCCATCCGGGGATGGCCGAGAGTGCGCGCACCGTCGTGTCGAACATCTACCGCGACGGGACGGCCCCGGTCGAGGCGGGCGCGTACATCGCCGAGATCGCCCAGAAGATGATCGACACCAAGACCAGCGGCATGGACCTGAAGTTGTGAGGACGTCCTGCCGGTAGCCGCGCAGAGCCGCTCGCCCCGCCGGCCCGAGGATTCGGTACGGGGAGGCACCCGGTCCCGGGCCGCGGGGTGGAGCGTACGCGCTACTTGCCGGACGACTTCCGGCTGGTGTGCCGGGCCGGGCGGCGCTGACCGCCGTCGGCCGGGGCCTGGGAGTCGACGGGCTCGTCGTGGCGGATGTAGCCGCGCGCGCCGCAGGCCTCGCACGGCTCGGTGAACGCTTCGGCGAGGCCCGTGCCGATCTTCTTGCGGGTCAGCTGGACCAGGCCGAGGCTGGTGACCTCGCTCACCTGGTGGCGGGTGCGGTCGCGTCCGAGGCATTCGACGAGGCGCCGCAGCAGCAGCTCGCGGTTGCTGGGCAGCACCATGTCGATGAAGTCGATGACGATGATCCCACCGAGGTCCCGCAAGCGCAGCTGGCGCACGATCTCCTCGGCCGCCTCCAGGTTGTTGCGCGTGACGGTCTCC
>WQUE01000165.1 GCA_009785885.1 Actinomycetes bacterium | reverse complement strand
GCCCGCACCACCCCGGGGGGCCGGATTTCGCCGACGGTGCGGCGGGGGCGAGAATGAAGGTCATGCGGATTGACCATCTCAGCTACGCGGCCGGCCCCGATGGGCTCGACGCCGAGGTCGCCAGGCTCGAAGCCCTGTTGGGCGCGCAGTTCCGCGACGGTGGCGTCCATCCCGGCTTCGGCACGCGCAACAACATCCTCCCCCTGGCCAACGACCGTTACCTCGAGGTCGTCGAGGTGCTCGACCACCCGGCCGCCGAGAAAGCCCTGTTCGGCCAGGTCGTCCGGGCCCGCTCCGAGGCCGGCGGCGGCTGGCTCGGCTGGGTCATCAGCGTGGACGACATCGGCTCCGTCGAGCAGCGGCTCGGGCGAAACTCCGTCCCCGGTTCGCGCATCTTCCCCGACGGCCGTCAACTCGAGTGGCGCCAGCTCGGCATCCACGGCCTGCTGACCGACCCGCAGCTGCCGTACTTCATCCAGTGGACCAGCGATCCCTCCGTCCTCCCCTCGGCCCTCAACGGTGACATCGCCGTGGTCAAGCTGGAGATCGCCGGGTCGCGGACCCGCGTCGAGGACTGGCTCGGCCAGCGGGTCGACGACGACTTCGACGGGGTGTCGCTGAGCTTCACGTCCCCCGCCGGGCACCCGGGCCTCGACGCCGTCACGCTGTACCGGCCCGGACGGGGTCTCGTCCGGATCTAGGAGGCCGTCGGAGCTCGGCTGATTCACGCGAGTCCGAGCAACCCCGTGGGCCTACGGCACGAGCACCGCGCGCCCGCGCACCTGGTGGTCGCGGAGCTTCTGGTACGCCACGGGTGCCTGGTCCAGGGTGTATGTCTCGGTGTGCACCGTGAGGACGCCGCGCTGGGCGAGTTCGACCAGTTCGACGAGGTCGGTCCGCGTCCCCCAGTAGGACGTCGACACGCGGCACGCGTACGGCACCTTGAAGAACCCGACCTGGGCCACACCGTCGCCGACCCCGACGATGTCCCAGTCGCCGCGCACCTTGCACATCTGCGCCCCGAGCGCGATCGTCGGCGTGATGCCGACGAAGTCGAACACGACATCGGCGCCGAGCCCGTGCGTCAGATCCTTCACAGCCGCGACGGCGTCCTGGTTCGATGCGAGCGCATGGTCCGCCCCGACGGATCGCGCCAGGTCCAGGTGGTCGGGCACGGTGTCGAGGGCGATCACGTCCGCCGAGGTCAGGTGCTTGATCAGCTGGATGGCGACGTGCCCGAGCCCGCCGACCCCGAGCACGACGGCAGTCGAGTTCGCGCCCAACTTGTCGATCGAGCGCTTGACCGCGTGGTACGGCGTCAGGCCGGCATCGGTGATCGGCGCGGCGGTCACCGGGTCGAGATCGCCGATGGGCACGCAGTGGCGCGGGTCGTCGACGATCATGTATTCGGCGGCGGCGCCGGGCGCGCCGAGGCCCGGCGGCCGGATGCCGAGCCGGGCGGCCTCCGTGCAGTAGTTCTCGTAGCCCTCGGCGCACTGGCGGCACCGGCCGCAGCCCCATGGGCCATACACCATCACGGACTCACCGATCGACACCGAGTGCTTCGCAGCCTCCCCGGCGTCCACGATCACGCCGACGCCCTCGTGCCCGAGCGTCAAGGGCAGGCCGTACGTGTAGGCCTCCTCGGGCAGGCTCATCACGAAGATGTCCGAGTGGCACAACCCCGCCGCGGTCACCTTCAGCAACACCTGGCCCGGGCCCGGCGTGGGTGTGTCGATCTCGACCACCTCGGGATTCGCCCCGACCTTGCGGTACTGGACTGCTTTCATCGCTCCTCCTGTCAACTCTGTGGGCGTCACCGTAGCACCGTCCGGCACCGATTCGCCATCGCCGACAGCGAACGCGGCCCCACCACGCCTGCGGCCGAAAACTGTCGGTGGCGCCGTCTAGCGTCGCTGCCATGGCGATGCGACCAGACGGGTTCCAGTGCGGCGAGTGCGGGTGGACGACCGCGAAGTGGATGGGGCGCTGCGGCGGCTGCGGGGCGTGGGGGGCCGTGGCGGCGCGCGACGCGCCGACCGTGCCGCCCGGACAACGCCCGACGGTGCCTTCCGCGAAGGCGGTGCCGATCGCGCTGGTGGACGCGGCGGCGGCCGACCGGACGCCGACGGGCCTGGCCGAGTTGGACCGGGTGCTCGGGGGCGGGCTCGTGCCGGGCGAGGTGGTGCTGCTCGCCGGCGAGCCGGGCGTCGGCAAGTCGACGCTGCTGCTGGAGGTCGCGGCCCGCTGGGCCCGGGCGGGCCGGCGGACGCTGTACGTCAGCGGGGAGGAGTCCGCGGCGCAGGTGCGGCTGCGCGCCACAAGGACGGGCGGCCTGGCCGACGAGTTGTACCTCGCCGCCGAGACCGACCTGGGGACGGTGCTCGGCCACGTCGAGGAGGTCCATCCGAGCCTGCTCGTCGCCGACTCGGTGCAGACGATCGCGACCGACACCGCCGAGGGCGCGCCCGGGGGCGTCACCCAGGTGCGGGAGGTGACGTCCGCACTGGTGCGAACCGCGAAACGGCGCGGCCTGGCGGTCGTGATCGTCGGGCACGTCACGAAGGACGGCGCCATCGCCGGACCCCGCACGCTGGAACACCTGGTGGATGCGGTGTTGAGCTTCGAGGGCGACCGGCACAACGGGTTCCGGCTGGTGCGCGGCGTGAAGAACCGGTTCGGCCCGGCGGACGAGGTCGGCTGCTTCGAGCTGGGCGAGGGCGGGATCACCGAGGTGCCCGACCCGTCCGGCCTGTTCACCCACGCCCACGAGGAGCCGCTACCCGGCACGTGCCTCGCGGTCAGCCTGGAGGGGCGCCGGCCGCTCGTCGCCGAGGTGCAGGCACTGGTCGCCCCGGTCCCGCCCGAGACGCCGGCGCGCCGCGTCGTGAACGGGCTCGATGGGGCGCGGTTGGCGATGATCCTCGCCGTCCTCCACCGCAAGGCCCGGCTCGCGCTGGGCCGGTTCGACGTTTACGCGTCGACGGTCGGTGGAGCCCGCCTGACCGACCCGGCCGCCGACCTGGCCGTGGCCGTCGCGGTCGCCTCGGGATGCGTCGACCGGGCGTTCCCGGCGCAGGTCCTCGCCCTGGGGGAGGTCGGCCTAGCTGGGGAGTTGCGGCGCGTGCCGTCCCTGGAGCGGCGGCTCGCCGAGGCCGCGCGGCTGGGGGCGAAGCTCGCGATCGTCCCGGCCGGCTCCCGCGACACGAGCCTCGCCAAGGCGCCCGACCTGGGGGCGCTGAAGGTCGTCGAGGTCGCCACCCTCGCCGAGGCCCTCGCCGCCCTCGACCTGCGCCGCGGCGCCCCGAAGGAGGTGGTGCCCGTCGAGTGACGACACACCGCTGCAACGACCTTCCGGCAGTGCCCCGGGGGAGGTGGCGCCTCGTGGAGTGACGCGTGGGACGTGGGCCTGGCGGGCGCTCGCCGCCATGGGTCCGGACTAGGCTGAACGATGTCGGCGCGCGGACGCGCCCGATCGCCCACGTTCGACCGAGGAGGACTTCCATGCCCGAGATTCCGCAGACCACCCTGAACGACGGGGTCACGATCCCCCAGTTGGGCTTCGGGACGTACCTGATACCCGACGACGAGGCCCCGGCCGCGGTGGCGACGGCGTTGGGCGCCGGTTACCGCCACATCGACACGGCGTCGATCTACGACAACGAGCGGGGCGTCGGGCGGGCGTTGGCGGCCAGCGGCCTGGCCCGGGACGAGTATTTCGTCACGACGAAGCTGTGGAACGACGCCCACCGCCCCAGCCGGGCGCGCGTGTCGATCAACGCCAGCCTGGAGCGGCTGGGTCTGGACTACGTGGACCTGTACCTCATCCACTGGCCGGCGACGGTGAAGTACGGCGACGCCTACATCGAGGCGTGGGACGCCCTGCAGGAGTTCAAGCGCGAGGGGCTGACACGGTCGATCGGCGTGAGCAACTTCAACGCCGAACACCTCGACGCGCTGCGCGGCGAGACGCCGAGCGTCGACCAGATCGAGCTGCATCCCCGCCTGGTGCAGCCCGGCCTGTGCGCAGAGCTCGGACGCCGCGGAGTGGCCGTCGAGGCCTGGAGCCCGCTCGGCCGGGCATCCGTGCTCGACGAACCCGCGATTGCACGGATCGCGGCCGAGCTGGACCGCACGCCGGCGCAGGTCGTGATCCGCTGGCACCTGCAGCGCGGCCACATCGTTATTCCGAAGTCCGTGCACGCGGGGCGCATCGCCGAGAACATCGACGTGTTCGACTTCACACTGACCGACGCCCAGATGGCCGCCATCACGGGCCTCGACCGGGCCGAGCGCACGGGATCCGACCCTGTCACGGCACCATTCTGAGCCGCCCGGGCGCACACGCCGGGACGGCCCGGTGCGCGGCCGGCGGCGGCCCCACACCAAAAAAGATGACTCATCATGTTCCGTGGAGCCCGGCGGACGGTTGCCGACCGCACTACACTAGGGCGGCAAGGGCAGCCCATCGCGGGCTGGCGGACCGCCAGGTCCGCCCTTCATTTCGTCCTCGCAAGGAGATTCACACAATGGCAGACTTTGCCCTGAGCCCAGACGACATCGCCACGCTCGCCGAAGACTTCAACGCCGACTCGTGCGCGCGCCAGGCGCAGAACGCCGTCACGACGACCGACGTCCTCCAGGTCACCCTCGACCGTCGGGTGGTCACGTCGATCGACACCTCGATGAGTCATCAGCTTGACACGTGGGGCGCGTCGAACCAGAAGCGTTCGGGGCGGTGCTGGCTGTTCTCAGGGCTGAATCTGCTTCGCGCGCATGTCATCGAGAGCCTCAACCTGGATTCGTTCGAGTTCAGCCAGAACTACCTCCACTTCTGGGACAAGCTGGAGAAGGCCAACTGGTTCCTCACCGCGATGATCGACCTGGCCGATCGCGACATCG
>WQUE01000164.1 GCA_009785885.1 Actinomycetes bacterium | reverse complement strand
CCTCGACGGCGACGTCCTCACCGTCGCACGCCAGCGCGAGCCAGGCCAGCGCGCCGCGGACGACGGGCTCGTCGGCGGGTTGGGTCCAGTAGACGCCGGTACGGTACTGCGTGCCGGCGTCGTTGCCCTGCCGGTTCACCGCGACGGGGTCGATCACCTCGAAGAACAGCACCAGCAGCTCGTCCAGCGCGAGGGCGGTGTCGTCGAAGACCACCTCGACGGTCTCGGCCGCGCCGGTGGTGCCCGTGCACACCTGCTCGTACGACGGACGGTCCACGTGGCCGTTCGCATACCCGACCCGGGTCGCCAACACCCCGGGGATCGCCGCCAGGTAGGCCTCCGTCCCCCAGAAGCACCCGCCCGCCAGGTACACTCGGTGTCTGCCCATGATCAGTTCGCCTCCATCCCGCCTTGCTGGCCGCTATTTAATGCTGCCGCGTCCCGCATGTCACCGCCCGACACGAACAAAATACGATCCACACCTGCACGCCGAACTGGGGAAGGGTCTATGATGAAAGAAGTGAGCGTGGGCCAGGCGGGGGACGGTCGGGGCGCCCGTGCGGTCAGAGAGCGCCGACCCCGCTCGGCCGCTGACGTCCTGCCCCGCCGACCCACGCCCACTCCCTGCATGTTCGCCTCCGTGTTCGACTATCCTGTCACGTTCCCCACCGACGAGCCGGTAACGTTCGAGGTCACCTGCCGGACCGGACCGCAAGGACCCAAGACCCACCACCCGGTGACCCTCAACCCCGACTGGTCGATCGACACCGGCCACGATCTCGGCCTGGAACGCATCGCCGGCGCCCTCAGCGGGGCGACCACCTCGTGCGTCACGCTCGCCGACAAGACCGTCCCGGCGTTGCGCGACACCTGGGCGCAGGCCGCGCGGCTCGCCCCCGTCGCGATCACACCGCTCGACCGGGGAAAAGCCTGGGCGGTGACCGAGCCGGTGCCCGGCTGCCCCTGCGAGAAGCGCCGGCCGTGGGAACTGCCCGTCGCCGGCGCGCACATCCGCGACGTGACGCACTGGGCCCGCCGGCACGGCGCCCCGCCGAACGACGCCCGCCGGCTGTGGGCCATCCTCACGAACCCGCCCGACCCGACCGCACCGACGTACCACGACGTGTTCGGCCCCGGACTGCAGGAGTCGCCGCCGCTGATGGATCATGTGACGGTCAATCCGCGCGAGGCCGACGCGCTGTGGACGATGGGCATCAACCCGGCGTGGGCGCTCATGGTGCAGGACGCCGTGGGATGCCCCGAACCGCTGCACATCGCGGCGTACTACTACGTCTCGGCACGTCAGATCGACCTCGATTGGCTGGCCGCGTTCGCCCCATACGGCGCGGAGATGGTCGACTGGGCGGCCCGCGCGTACTCGCCGTTGGACGCGGAGCGCCCGGGCGCACGGCTGGCGTGGCTGAAGGCCGGCTTCGGCCAGTGGGTGATCGAGCCGCTGCTGCGCGGCCCATACCAGCCCGATGACGCGCTCCGGCTCGCCCGCCGCCAGGAAACCACCCCGAACCTCGTCGCCGGCTACCTCGCCCGGTGGCTGGAGATCAAGGCCGCGCCGCCCATCCGCGACCTGTGCGCCGTGTGGTCGCTGCCCTGCGCCCTGCGCACCCCGCCGACCGCCACGATGCTCGCCGCCGCCCGACGCCGTCTCGGCCCCGACGGGGACCGCCTCGACACCACCCAGCTGGCGCTGATCGTCGTCGCGTGCGGCTCGGTCACCGCAGGCGTCGCACGCCTGCGCCGCGACGGCGTCGACACTCCCGCGTCCGTCGTGATCGACGAGTTGCGCGCCGAAGCCGCCGAGGCCTAGCGGTACCTGCCCGCGGCGCCGTACAGTTTTCGTGGGAACCACCCCGCGTGAGAGGACCCGGCGATGCCTGTGCGCACCCGCGACGACTACGAACACGTGCTGGCCGCCCTCGGGGCGTGCGTCTCGATGCGCATCCCGGTGCTGCTGTGGGGCGACCCGGGCTCCGGCAAGACCGCCGTCGTCGAGTCCGCGGTGCGGCTCGGGTGGCACGTCGAGACGCTGATCATCAGCCACTACGAGCCGAGCGACTTCACCGGCCTGCCGATGCTGTCCGACGGCCAGGTGCGGTTCGCGCCGCCGTCGTGGGCGGTGCGGCTGCGCGACGTGGACGGCCCGTCGATCGCGTTCTTCGACGAGTTCTCGACGGCCTCGCCCGCGCTGCAGGCGGCCGCGCTGCGCCCCCTGACCCACTACCAGATCGGCGACCTGCAACTGCCGCCGACCGTGTCGTTCGTCGCCGCCGCGAACCCCGCCGACGTGGCCGCCGCCGGCTGGGAACTGGCCGCCCCGACGGCGTCCCGCTTCATCCACCTGGACTGGGACCTGCCGCTGGACGTGTACGCGGAATGCCTCGTCACAGGCGCGTGGCCGGAGCTGCCGCTGCGGGCGATCCCCGACGGTTTCGACGACGCGCTCGACGTGTGGCGTGCCCACCTGGCCGGGTTCCTGCGCGCCCGCTCGACGCAGCTGTCCCACATTCCGACGGACGCCGTCGGACGCGGCCGGGCGTTCCCCACCCCGCGCACCTGGGACTACGCCACCCGCCTGGCGGCGTTCGCCGAAGCCGCGGGACAGCCGGCGCCCGTCATCCGGCTGCTCGTGAACGGGGCGGTCGGCGACCTGGTCGCGCACGAGTTCCTCACGTACGTGTACACGACCGACCTGCCCGACCCGGAGGACGTCCTCGCGCACGGCTTCGACTTCACGTCGCTGCGTCCCGACCGGGTGTACGTGGCGCTGCAGGCCGTGCTCGGCGCCGTGCAGCGGCGTCCCGGCGCGCGCCGCTGGGAGCAGGCGATGACCGTGTGCTGCTCGGCCGCGCTGCAGGTCGGCATCGACCCGGCGGTGCCCGTCGTCCGGGCCCTGCTGCGCCCGGGCACGCGGCCCGCGGACACCGCCCTGCCCGAACAGATCCGGGTGTTCGCCCCCGTGCTGGCCCTCGCCGGGCTGATCCCGCAAGAGGCCTGACGCACCCGATGAGCGCCCTGGAAGACCATCTGGCGGCCGCGAAACTGTGGCTGATCAGCCCCCGCCCGGCCCCGCCCACGCCGACCGTCCCGGCGCGCCGCCACAACCCGCGCAGCCGCGAGGTCGTCCCCGCCGACCTGCCCTACCTGGCGCATGCGCTGTACGCGCTGCGGCCCGTCCCCACCCCGGACGTGCCGACGATGACCGCCGACGAGCGCTGGCGCGTGTACGTGAACCCCGACTGGGCGGTGCGGGCGTCCACGCCGGAGGTCGGACGCGAACTGGCGCACCTCGTGTGGCACCTGCTGATGGACCACGCGGACCGCGCCCGCGACATGCACGTCGAAGGGTCCACCGCCCGGGCCTGGCAGCAGGCGTGCGACCTCGCGGTGCACGACACGCTGGCGCCCGGCGGTGCCTGCCCGGCCGACCTGGTGCGCGACGCCGTGGCGCTGCGCCGCGAACACCCCGCCGCCGCCCCCGGCCGCTCCGCCGAGGAGTACTACGCGGTGCTGTCCGGCCTGCCCGCTGTCGCCCCGGCCGGCCCGGCCGCCGAGGATGCGGAAGGCCACTGCGGGTCGGCGTGCGACGGCCTGCCCCGGCCCACCGACCTGCCCGCGGACGCCGACATCGGCCAGGTGGACGAGGTCGAGGGCGACATTCTGCGCCACCTCGTCGCCCGGGAGTACCTCGAAGCCGACAAGAGCCTCGGCACCGGCACCGGCGACGCTCTCCGCTGGGCGAATCACCTGGTCAACCCCGTGATCCCGTGGCAGCCGCTGCTCGGGAGGGCGGTGCGGTTCGCGGTCGGATGGGCGTCCGGACGGGAGCAGCCGACGTGGACGCGCCCGTCCCGCCGGCAGTCGTCCACGCCGGCCTTTCTGCAGCCCGGCTGGCGGCGGCCCGTGCCGTCGATCGCGATGGTCGTGGACACGTCCGCCAGCGTCGACGACCGGCTGCTCGGCCAGGCGATCGCCGAAGTCGAGGCGGCGCTGACCGCCCTCGGCGTGCCCGGCGCGAGCGTGACGGTCTACGCGTGCGACGCGGCCGTCCGGGCGGTCACCCGCGTCCGCAAGCCGACCCAGGCGATGCTCGTCGGCGGCGGCGGCACGGACATGCGCGTCGGCATCAAGGCGGCGAGCCAGGCCCGTCCGCGCCCCGACCTGATCGTCGTGTTCACCGACGGGTACACGCCGTGGCCCACCACACCCCCGCCGGGCTCCGCGGTTGTGGCCGCGATGCTCCGGCGTCCAGGCGTTCCCGTCCCCCCGACGCCGTCCTGGGCCACCCGCGTCGACTGCGTCGCGGAGGGGTAGTCGCGTCAGCCGATCTGGGCGAACAGTACGGCGCCCCGGGTCATCACAAAGCGGTACGCCGCGACGGCGGCGGCGGCGAGGATCACCACCCACACCGTCCAGTACGTCCAGAAGTTCACGCTCACCAGCCGGCCGGCGAGCCAATACCCGAAGACCGCCACGCACACGACGACGACCATCGTGCCCATCGTCAGGATGACGCTGGCGCTGTTCTTCACGACCTGCTGGTCGTTGTAGAAGTCGAACCGGTAGAAGTGCAGGTTGAAGATCAGCCCGACGCCCGCGCCGGTCAGCGTGAACAGCACACACGGGACGACCACGGCCGCGAACCCACCCCAGCCGATGCCGACGGTGAACACCGTGATCCCGCCGGCGACGAGGATCACCGGCACGACGGCGCACGCCTGCACCAGCCATTTCGCGCGGAGAATGGTCGCGGCGCCGACCGGCAGCGACTGAATGATCCACAGATTCTTGCCCTCCAGGGAAATGGACGGCGCGGTCGTGTTCGTGATCGCCAGGAAGAACAGGTCGAAGAGTAAGACGACGACCGTCATGCTCAACCCGGCGTCGGTGAGGA
>WQUE01000163.1 GCA_009785885.1 Actinomycetes bacterium | reverse complement strand
CGCCGACGCTCAGGTGCACCTGCCCGCTCATCATCGAATCGAGGACGGACGCGCTCGTGTAGAAGTGCGCCACGTCCCCCACGATCGCGTCGATGCGGGGGCCGAGGAGCGTCGCAAGGTGGGCGGTGTCGGCGCCGGGGCCGAGGAAACCGAGGTCCTTCAACGCCCGGACGACCCCGGCCGCATCCCGCCGCACGAGCCCCGTGACGAGGGCCGCGAACCGGGGCCGCGCGGCCGGGTCGACCGTGCCGACCATGCCGAAGTCGATCAGCTGGATCACGCCGTCCGGACGGACGAACACGTTGCCCGGGTGCGGGTCGGCGTGGTAGCGCCCGTGCTCCAGCACCATCTCGAAGAACACCCCGGCGAGGTTCGCGGCGAGCGCACTCCGGTCGACGCCGGCCGCGTCCAAGCGCGTCAGATCGTCGACGCGCACCCCGTCCATGAACTCACCTGTCAGGACGCGCCGGGTCGTGCGCTCCCAATGGATCTGCGGGATGTCGACGTGCGGGTTGAACAGCAGGTCGCGCTGGAACTCCTCGGCGTGGCGTCCCTCGCTGAGGTAGTCCAACTCGTCGGTGAACGTCGCCGTGAAGTCCGCCTCCAGGTCGGCGACGTCCAGGATGCGTCCCAGCCCGAACGCCCGGTCCAGCAACCGCAGCAACGCCCGCAGGCTCGCCAGATCCGTCGCGACGAGGTCCTCGATGCCGGGACGCAACACCTTCACGGCGACCGGCGTCCCGTCGGGCAGGGTCGCGCGGTGCACCTGGCCGAGGGACGCGGCCGCGATGGGCGTCTCGTCGAACGTCGCGAAGATGCTCGCCAGGGGGCGGTGCAGCTCGTCCTCGATCGTCGTGACGATGTCGCGCGTGGGGACGGCCGGCAGCGCGTCCTGAAGCTTGGACAGCACCGCGATGTACTCCCCCGGCAGCAGGTCGACGCGCACGCTGAGGAACTGGCCGAGCTTCACGATGAGCCCGCCCATGCGGGTAGCGAACACCGTGAACCGGCGCGCCTGGCGGTCGTACAGGGCGCTCGCCGCGGCGTCTTGGCGGTGGCCGCGCAGCCAGCGGGTGCGGCGCAGCCACCACAGTTCGGCCACGATCCGCAGCGCCATCCCCAGCGTGCGGGCGTACCGCGCCCGACCCGTCAGCCCCATGGCCGGGAGTCTACGCACGCGGAGGTGGTCACTCGTCCACGGCCTCGTCCGCGGGCTTCTTCTTGCCCTTCTTCGCCTCGGCGGGGGCCTCGTCCTCCTCCTCGGACGCCTCGTCGTCGGGCACGGCCGTGAACTGGTCCATGAAGCCCTGCGCCGCCCCGCCCAGCTTGTTCAGCTTCGTCGTGAAGAAGTCGGCGAAGCTCTCGAAGATGTCTGCCTTGATCAGCACGATCGACCCGTTCAGCTTGTTGCCGAAGACCATAAGCTTGTCGCCCGGGTCGATGCCCAGCTCCCGGCGGGCCTCCGCGGGCAGCGCCACCTGGCCCCGTTCGCCCACCGTCGCCGCGCCGTAGATCCGTCCCGGACGTGGCACGTACTGCCACGGGAAACTGCCCGGTGCCGGCTTGTCCGTCATAATGCCCCTCCTTGCTCCTCGCGCCTGCTCGGCTCGACATGTATTGCATGTATTTCATACAATACATGCGGATGGGGTTGGGTGCAAGCGAGTGGAGGCGGATCGCCCGGCGCGGTCGGACGACGTGCCGCGACACGGTCCGGTGGGTTTCCCCGGTTTCCGGGCCCGTTTCGGGTGACAACCCACCGGATCGCGTGCACCGGGCGCACACTCCCCCCGGGGATGCGAAGAGGGCGGGAGCCGGAGCCCCCGCCCTCTCATCAGGCCGGATCGGATCAGACGTTCTTCTTCGGCCCGTTCAGGTAGATGGCGAACTCGTCACCCAGGTGGATGGCGGGCAGGAACTTGTCGGCGAGGTACGTCTTGGGCAGCACGACATCGGCGAGGTACTTCTTGTCGAGCGTGATCGGGTCGGCGTAGATCTTCGGCAGCACGATCGGGGCCGCGTAGATCTTCGGGCGCACGATGTCCGCGAGGTAGATCTTCTCCAGGACGATCGGGTCGAGGTAGATCTTCTCCAGGTCGACGGTCCGGGTCTCGCCCGTCGCGACCACCAGGCCGGTGAAGTCGGCGGCGACGGACGTGCCCGCGAGCACGGTGACCGTCATCGAGTGCGCGACGGCGTCGCTGCCGGTCAGCGTGACCGTGTAGGCGCCCGGCTTGAGGCCGTCGACCGTGGCGCACGCCGAGAGCGTGGCACCCTGGCAGACGACGGTGCCGGCCGCATCCGCGACGCTCACCGCGAAGTCGCCCGCGTACGCCTCATACTTCGTCTCGCTGGAGACGAGGTCGCTGCGAACGAGCACGTCCGACACGGTCGTGGTGTAGGCCAGCTTGTCGGAGACCACGTCCGTACGGAGCCACGCGTCCTTCACCACATCGGTACGCAGGTACTTGTCGGCGACCGTGTCCGTGCGGACCAGCTTGTCGGACACGAGTTTGTAGTCCACCTGCACATCGGAGACCAGTTCGGTCTTCGACGGGACGACCTGCCAGCCGACCTGCTTGTAGACGCCGGTGGTGTACCAGCTCAGGGCGTTGCCCTCGAAGTGCGTGTACAGCAGGACCTTGCCCCCGCTGCAGGACGGCAGCGCGAACGACGCGGTCTGGCCGGTCGTCACGGTGACGTGCTTCGGGGCGTTGCCCGGGAAGCCGTCGACGGAGCACGCCAGGTACGCCCCGACGCTGGCCGAGATCAGCCGGTCGTCGAACGAGATCGTCAGCTTGCCGTTGGCGATGCTCACGTAGTACTGGTAGGCGATCGGCCGGTTGTACTCGGCCGGCGTCTTCTTGCCGTTCGAGTTGTAGCTGGAGTCGGCGATCGTGTACGTGATCTTGCCGGCGCTCGCGGCCGCGACGTCCACGGTCACGTACGTGTGACCGTTCTTGAACACGCCACCGTTCGTCGGGGTGGCCGAGGAGGTGTTGTCGGAATAGGCCAGGCGGGTCACCAGGGTGTCCGTGCCGCCGGTGGAGACGTCCATCTTGTACACCGGGGCGTCGTACGGCTGGTACGTCCTCTGCCACACCGGCTGGTACGTCTTCTGCCAGTACGGCTGGAGGGTCTTCTGCCACACCGGCTGCAGGGTCTTCTGCCACACCGGCTGCAACACCCTCTGCCAATACGGCTGGAGGGTCTTCTGCCAGTACGGCTGGTAGGTGTCCAGCGTGTACGACTGCTGCGCGTCGGGCGCCGAGACGGTCAGCGAGCCGACCTTCGGCTTCTGGTAGTCGCGCACGTCGACCTGGCTGCTGACGTTGAAGATGCCGAGGGCGTACGGCGACAGGTAGCCGGCGGTGAGCTTCCAGCCCATGGGCGTGATGATCACCCAGCTCGGGTTGTTGCCGCCGCCGTTCGTGGACAGGGGATCCACGCTGGCGTCCCACACGCACAGGTTGTCGTTGGAGCCGTTGAACTGGAGGACCATCGTCGTGGCGATGGGCGGGTTGGAGGCGTTGTTGCTGCCGGAGTCGACCAGGTGCCAGATCGTCACATCGGTCGCGCCGCCGGAGCAGTCCTTCGCGATGTTCCAGCCGGCGTACGTGAAGCCGTTGCTGCCTGACATCGCGTTGATGGGCGTGGCGCCGGGCGGGATCGGCAGTTGGTCCGCGGCGTGGGCCGGGGCCGTCATGACGCCACCGAGCATCAGGGTGGCGGAAATCATCGCCGCGACACCCGCGGCGATCCGATGCTTTTTCATGTTTCTCCTTCGGGGATGTAATTCAGGAAGGGGCGGAAGTCCGGGTCGCAGCGCCCACTTACGGTGATTCCCCACGCTACGCCAGGCCATCATTTCAACTCAAATGCTGATTGCGATATTCATCTTCTTTCACTCACAGCAGAACCGGGGGCTGGTGCGCCGGCGCGGGGCGTGTGGCGGCCGTCAGAGCGTCTTTGCTTGTCGGGACGATTCTTGTGACAGCGGTGCCCGGTGACAGCGCCCCACACCCCTCCCCCGGGCCGACGACGATGTCGCCGAAGGATGGCCACCCGGAACACCGGTTCCGTCCCCACGTCCCGAATGGCGGGACCCCCCAAGCCGACGGCCACGCCGCAGGCCGCCGCCGGCGGCACCGATGGGGGAGGGTGGGTTGTCGCATGGTCGTGCGCCGGGACGCCAAGGGGGGCGGGAGCCGAAGCCCCCGCCCCCCCCATCGAATCGGATCGGATCAGATGTTCTTCAGCGGCCCATTGAGATAGATGGGCGCACCGATGACGTCGGTGTAGACCGGGTCGAGATAGACCTTGGCCAGCACGATATCGGGCAAGTAGGTCTTGTCCGCCGTGACGAACTCGGGATCGCCCTGAACGGTGATCGCACCGAAGTCGGCCGTGACCGCCTGCCCGGCGATGACGGTGACCGTCTGATCGATCGGGTCCAGGCCGACAGCGCTCAGCGTCACCGTGTACGTGCCTGGGGCCAAGGTCGCCTGGCCGCACATGGCCAAGGTCCCGTCGCACGTCCACACCACGCCACTCGCATCCGCAACGCTCACCGAGAATGCCCCGTCGTAGGCGGCGGTCATGTTCTCCGTGGTGCTGTCGTCGCGCACCCAATAGTCGGCCGCGATGTCGTCGCGCACCCACGCGTCCTTGGTCACCGTGGTGTCGACGAGCTTGTCGCCGACGAACCGGTAGTCGGTGAGCGACGGATACCAGCTCAGCGACCCGGCCTCGAAGTGCGTGTACAGGTAGACCTGGCTGCACGGTGAGGTCAGGGTCAGGGTCACGCCGCCCGCGTAGTGCTTCGGCGCGTTGCCCGGGAAGGAGCCGTCGATGTTCACGACGCCCTTGCTGTCCTTGACCAGCGAGCAGGCCGCGTAGGCGCCCACGCT